>JBMOGP010000299.1:0-4206 GCA_049318285.1 Hyphomonadaceae bacterium | reverse complement strand
CCGCGATGCACGTTGGCATAGCTGTGTCGCATAGCACCCGTCATCGCATCGATCACCGCATCCGGCTTCTGCGCCGAAGCCGCATTGTCGAAATAGACCAACGGCTTGCCGTGAATGGATCGGCCGAGAATTGGAAACTGCCTGCGGATTGATTCGACATCAAACGTCATGACGCGCCACCCAGCCAGGCATCAATCCGCGCCTCGACCTCGCCGCGAACGACTTCATCCATCCAGTTCGGCAGAGCCTCCAGCAGGAAAGCCCGTGTGATCATCGCGCGCGCTTCGATGTCTGGAATGCCGCGCTGGCGCAGATAGAAGACCGCGTTTTCGTCGATCTGGCCTGCCGTGTTACCATGCGCACAGGCGACATCGTCGGCGTAGATTTCAAGTTCAGGCTTGGCGAAGACCTCGGCGCCCTCCTCAAGCAGAAGAGCATTGTGCGCCATCTCGGCATCGGTCTTCTGCCCTGCGCGCTCGACCAGGAATTTGCCCTGGAACACGCCGCGTCCACCCTTGCGTGCAACGCCGCGAACGAGTTGCCGCGTATGCACGCCCGGCGCAGCGTGTGCGACGCGCGATGTCAGGTCGACATGCCGGTTTGCAGCAGCGAGGTAGACGGCATTCATCTCGACGACAGCGCCTTCAGCAGCCGTCACAGAAGTCTCGATCCGCGTCAGCCGCGAGCCCTCCGCGACCACGAACTGCCGGAAGGATGCGCCAGCGCCCAGCTTCACGACGATCTCGTTGAGAACGATTGCGGCGTCGCGTTCGTCCGCTGGGGCTGAATTTGCCTGCACGATGATCCGATGCAGCGCGGCGCCGGGCTCGATCTCGATCCTGGTGTAGGACGGAAGGAAGGGCCGCAAGCGCGAACCCGAGACGCCGATCCGTTCGATCATTGTCGCTGTCGCGCCGGCCTTGACGATAACGCTGCCATACTGGCCTGCATCGCCTTCGGTGATCCCGCTTTCGAATATCTCACCCGGCGCCTCGACCACAAGCGCGCTCGCGCCGTAGCCATCGCCAAACATCTCGGCGAGCGCAGCGATTGGCCCTTCGGCCGGCATCGCGCCCGTGCCGATCAGCACGGATTCCTGACTGCTCATGGCCGCGCGAAGGTCAGACCATTTCCAGGCTTCTGTACGACGTGAGGGCAGGTCGGCGAGGTCCATCAGTCGACCTTCAGGAACTGGTCATAGCCGGATTTCTCCAGCTCCAGCGCAAGGTCCGGCCCGCCCGACTTCACGATGCGCCCGGCCGAGAGGATGTGGACGCGGTCCGGTTTGATGTAGTCGAGGAGGCGCTGATAGTGCGTGATCACCAGCATCCCACGACCTGCGCCGCGCAACGCGTTGACGCCCTCGGCGACCACCTTCAACGCATCGATGTCCAGCCCGCTGTCCGTCTCATCGAGGATCATGAAGCGCGGTTGAAGCATCAGCATCTGGTAGATTTCGAGCCGCTTTTTCTCGCCGCCCGAGAAACCGACATTCAGCGGCCGCTTCAGCATGTCGGAATCGATTCGCAGCTTGGTCGCGGCCAGTTTCGACAGCTTCAGGAATTCCGGCGCCGAGACCTCCGGCTCACCCCGCGCCTTGCGCTGTGCGTTCATCGCGGCACGCACGAACGTCATCACCGGCACGCCAGCGATTTCAAGCGGATACTGAAATGACAGGAACAGCCCCTTCGTCGCCCGCACTTCGGGCTCAAGCGACAACAGGTCCGCGCCATCGAACGTCGCCGAGCCGCTCGTCACGTCGTAGCCATGCTTGCCAGTGAGGACATACGACAAGGTCGACTTGCCGGAGCCGTTCGGCCCCATGATCGCGTGGACTTCCCCGGCGGGCACGGACAGCGAGAGCCCCTTCAGGATCTCTCGCGACGGCCCGTCCTCGGGAACCACGCGTGCGTGAAGGTTATTCAGTTCCAGCATGAAAAGCCTGCAAACGCGGAACGCCACACGTCCCGGACACTCTAGATAGGCCCGCCCCCCCCAATACGCGAGACGTCTGCGCGAGGTTTCCGGTCCGATTAGCTCGGTGTTTCCAGCCCCCGCGCCGAAAAGTCCAGTGGTGTCGCCTAAGGTGTCTTCGGAGCGAGGGGCGCAGTGACGTCAGGTACAGGCGTCATGTCCTTGATCAACGCCTGCACGGGGGCTTCGGCGCAGAACTGCGCCTTGGCCTCATCTGAGGTCATGCCGGAGGCCAGAAACTCCTCGTCCTCCTCGAGGGAGCACTCAACGCCGGTAACCTTGTCAACCTCGCCCTGCACCTCAACACGCACCGTCACACCTTGCTGCAAGGCCTCGCTGGCAAGCTTGTAGAACGTCACATAGTACTCCGCCGCGCTCGACCGTCCCTGCACGGCGAGATAGCCGCTTTCGGTCTTCTCGATGTCGACGCCGCTCGGCTCGCCAACGCGGGCGAACTTACCTTCGCTGATCTGCCTCCAGAACGCCCAGGTCGTGTTCACATTGCCGGTTTCGAGCGGGATCAGGATGTCCACCAGCCCGTCCTTGTCGACGTCTTCCAGCGTCGGCCCGTTGAATGTGTTGCCCATCCGCTCCTCAATAGTCTGGAGCGTTGCATCGCCCGCAGCGACGACCTCGACCGTGACCTTCGTGGAGTCGTCTTCAGCCGGTGTGTAGCGCGCCTCGATTGCAATCTCTGACTGGTCCGGCAGCATCATGCGGCAGTCAGGATGCTTCCATCCGTCCGCGCCTGCGTCTTCTGCTTCGACCGCCGCGCAGTCAGCCAGAGGAATCCGCTTGGCATTGGCGCCGCCGGACTCTTCGCTGGGCGCGGGCGAACAGGCAGCCAGCCCGAGAACCGTCGCGCAGATTAGCAGCTGGCGTTTCATGCAGGATCCCCTCGTCATGCGTCGGGAGTAGTGCAGAAGGCTTCGCCGCGCCAGCTTAGGCTGCCGTAATCCATCAAATCGCGACCGCGAGATATACGTGCAGGTCCGTCTTCACCTTTGCCGGGTCGTCGTCCCAATCGCTATAGACCTCCAGCGACATTGGCGCACGCCTCAACCGCCGGACTTTGATCTCGTCATGGATCCGGCCGTACGTCGCCGGCATCGACGCATAGTCGCCCCGATGCGGCGCGACGATCACGCGCCCGCCAGGCACATGCACTGCCTTCACATCTGAATCGGAGCCGCCCGGCGCGCGGTCAAGAACGCCGATCAGCAGCGTCGCTCCATCGCGGGTCTCGTTCTGGTAGAGGATGAAGTTGTGCCCGTGGCCGGGCTTCAGGGCGTTGGGGGCGTAGAGCCGATCGAAGGTCCGGCGGATTGAAGATCCGATATCAGCCCAGCGGACAAACGCTGCGATGCCTGCGCCGTTTTGTGGTTTGAGGTCGATGATTCGAACGTCGACCATCGCCCGCTACCCGACGCTTCCCTCGAGACTCACCTCAAGCAGCTTCTGGGCCTCCACAGCAAACTCCATCGGAAGCTTCTGCAGCACATCCCGGACGAATCCGTTCACCAGCAATGCAACCGCCTCCTCTTCACCTATGCCGCGCTGGCGGGCGTAGAAGAGCTGGTCGTCGGACAGCTTTGTCGTTGTCGCTTCATGCTCGAGCTGCGCATCGCCGCGGCGGTTCTCGACATAGGGGATGGTGTGCGCGCCGCAGTTCTGGCCGATCAGCAGGCTGTCGCACTGCGTAAAGTTCCGCGCCTTGGCAGCTTTGCCGTGGATCGAGACGAGCCCGCGATAGGTGTTGTTCGACTTGCCAGCAGAAATCCCCTTTGAGATGATCCGCGACTTCGTGTTCTTGCCGAGGTGGATCATCTTGGTGCCGGTATCCGCCTGCTGGCGTCCGTTGGTCACCGCGATCGAGTAGAACTCTCCCTGGCTGTCATCGCCCCGCAGAATGCAGCTGGGATACTTCCAGGTGATAGCGGAGCCCGTCTCCACCTGCGTCCATGAGATGCGCGAGCGTGCGCCGCGGCAGTCACCGCGTTTGGTGACGAAATTATAGACCCCGCCCTTGCCTTCGGAGTCTCCGGGCCACCAGTTCTGTACGGTCGAGTACTTGATCTCAGCATCCGCCAACGCGACCAGTTCAACCACCGCAGCGTGCAGCTGGTTCTCGTCACGCATCGGCGCCGTGCATCCCTCAAGATATGACACATATCCGCCTTCATCGACGATGATCAGCGTTCGCTCGAACTGTCCCGTGCCCTTCGCATTCAT
>JBMOGP010000298.1:0-4210 GCA_049318285.1 Hyphomonadaceae bacterium | reverse complement strand
CAGCGACAAGCAGGGCTGTTTGTTCCATCCGCGCCGGAGTCAGACGTCAATGACCTCGATTTGCGCATAGCCGAACCGCGCGAATGCAGGGGTCATCGCCGCCTTGTTGGCTGTACCGCCTGTTACATAAGCGATCGCCTCCCCTTCCGGTCGCCTGGTCTGCGGCGCCACCCGCACCGCCTGACGCGCCACCGCCTCGCCCGTATCGATCAACCGCACACCCGGCGGACAGGCTGCGGCAATTGCCTCGCGGATCAGGGGAAAGTGCGTGCATGCCAGGACAACGATATCGATGCGCGGCCCATCCGGTGGATCGAACATCGGCTTGACCGCATAGGCGACCTGCTCCTGGTCGATCGTCTGCCCGCGAACAGCGCGTTCGGCGATATCGACCAACCCGGCCGACCCCCGCCGGATCACCGTCTTGCCAACGGCAAACTGGCGCTCAAGTTCGTCGAGATAGGCGCGGCGCACGGTTCCCGGCGTCGCAAGAATCCCGATGACGCCCGTCTTCGTCTGTTCCGCCGCGGGCTTGATCGCCGGCACGGTGCCGACGACCGGAACCTTCACCCGCTCCCGGATATCGCCAAGCGACAGCGTGGACGCGGTGTTGCACGCGATCACCAGAACGTCCGGCCTGGCGTGCTCAACCAGAGCCGCGCAGAGGCGCGGCAGCCGTTCGCGCAATTCCGCGTCAGACTTCACGCCATAGGGAAAGAAGCCGCTGTCAGCTGCATAGTCCACAAGCCAGTCCGGTGCAGCCTTCCGCAGTGCGTCGGCAATCGTGAGCCCGCCAACTCCGGAGTCGAAGACGAGCGCCCGGGTCATGCCAGGCGCTCAGCCGCGGTCCGACAAGGGGGCCGTAAGTGCGCCATAAAGATCCGTTCGACGATCCCGGAAGAACCCCCACGCAGCGCGCGCGCGATCGACCTCATCCATATCGATGGTCGCGACCACAACGCCCTCCTGCTTGCGATCAAGGTCGCCGATGACCTCGCCCGTGTGATCGGAGATGAAAGAGGTTCCGTAAAACACCTGCCCGTTCTCGTTACCCACGCGGTTGGCCGCCGCCACCGGCGTCACGTTCGACACGGCATGGCCCAGCATCGCCCGGCGCCAGCGCGCGGCGGTATCGAGGCTCGCATCATGCGGCTCGGCGCCGATGGCGGTTGGATAGAGCAGCACATCCGCGCCCATCAGCGCCATCGCGCGCGCGGCTTCGGGGAACCACTGGTCCCAGCAGATACCGACGCCGATCACACCCTTCTTCGTCTTCCAGACCTTGAAACCCGTGTCGCCGGGCCGGAAGTAGTATTTCTCCTGATAGCCCGGCCCGTCCGGAATGTGCGACTTGCGATAGACGCCCATCAGCGATCCATCCGCATCCGCCATGACGACAGAGTTGAAATAGGCCGGCCCCGCCTTCTCGAAGACAGAGACCGGGATCACGACGCCAAGCTCGCCCGCCAGCTTTGCCATCGCCTTCACGGCCGGGCTGTCGCGCCACGCATGCGCGCGCGCAAAGTTCGACTCTTCCTGCGCTGTGCAGAAATAGTGTCCCTCGAAAAGCTCGGACGGCAGGATGACGTCAGCGCCCCTGGCTGCTGCTTCCCTCACCAGTTCGCTCACGCGCTGGATGTTTGTCTCCGTATCGTCGCTCAACGCCGTCTGCAGGACAGCAAGCGTGATCTTGCGCGCCATGATCGCCTCCTAGGCCGGCTGCTGTTGCGTGATGCAGTGGAACGAGCCGCCGCCCGTCAGGATATGGTTCGACGGCAGGCCTACGACATTGCGTCCCGGAAACAGCGGCTTCAGGGCATCCACCGCAGCCTGTGCGGTCGCCGTGCCATAGGTTGGCACCACCACCGTCGCATTGCCGATGATGAAATTCATGTGGCTCGCCGGCACAGGGTCTCCATCCTCGTCCTCGACACGTCCCGGTGACGGGATCTGGATGACCTGCAGCAGACGACCCCGCGCATCGCGCTGCCCCTTCAGGAACGCGGCAATCTCGTTGAGCCGCTCGGCATGCGGATCGTCCGCATCCGCCGGCGCCTGGCACACCACGACGCCCGGCGCCACGAAACGCGCGATATTGTCGACATGCCCATCGGTGTGATCGTTCAGCAGCCCGCGCTCAATCCAGATCACCGCGCGCGCACCCAGCGCATCGCCCAGCAGCTTGCGGACATCATCCGGCGTCATCAGTGGATTGCGGTTCGGGTTCAGCAGGCATTCCCTGGTCGTGAGGATCGTGCCCTCACCGTCCCAGTCCACCGCCCCGCCCTCGAGCACGCGATGCCAGCGCGTGGCGTCGGCGCCCGCCGCGATGGCGACAAACGCGCCGATCGTGTCGTCATGATCAAGGACATACTTGCCGCCCCAGCCATTGAAGGTGAACAGCGCGCACCGGTCCGCCGAGTAGAACACCGGCCCGGTGTCGCGCAGCCAGATGTCGCCATACTGCGCATCGATCAGCTCGGCGATCTCGCCAATTGCCTTTTCCGCAGACAGCATGGCGGTCGGCCCGTTGACCAGCACGCGCACCCTGTCGCCCGGCTTGCCGTCCGGCCCCTGCGTCACAAGCGCACGCACCATCGCCGCAACTTCCGCCTGCGCCGGCGACAGATCGTCCAGCCACAATTCCTCGTCCGCGGGCCAGGCGGTCCAGATCGCGCTGTGCGGCGACCATTCGGCGGGAGGATGGAGAATCGTGTCGTTCATTGAAAATCCGGACGCTCGCGCGAAACGCGCTCTATCACCTCGACGCCGGGGAACAAGGCCGCCTGCCAGAAACGCCGAATCGTCTGTGAAAATCTCTCCACAGTTTACTCACAGGCAGAGCTGTCGCACCTCCGCAGCGTCAGCCGACGGGCGTGAGGCGACAACTTGGTCAGTCTGACGGCAGAAGCGTGTCTTTGGCGATACACAGGTCGTCGAACCGGCACGGGTGTCACCAAACCTTCTAGATCGGTCTTTAAGGGCGCTCGGTAAGGCGTGCATGAACATGCAGTGCAACGCACGGGCGTCGAAGCGCCGATGGTTCAGCTGAATTGATCGAGGGGTCTGCAAAAATGTTTACGAGAAAGTTCGCCTTTCTGGCGACGACGGCGCTTGTCGGCACGGCCTTTGCGGGCGGGGTCGCTAACGCCCAGTCGACCGGAACGCGCGCCGCCGAGGACCGGGCAGACGTTGTCGTCGTAACCGGCAGCGTTGGTCCGCAGACCGCAGGCGCAGCCGTCGCTCAGGAAGTCGACAAGACCCGCTCCACCATCGACGAGGAATTCATCAAGCGCCAGAATCCCGGCCAGACCGTCCTTCAGTCGCTGAACATCACACCCGGTATCAACTTCACCAACTCGGACCCGTACGGCAACTCGGGCGGCAACATCCGTCTCCGCGGCTTTGACGGCAATCGCGTCGGTCTCGCCTTTGACGGCGTGCCGCTCAACGACACCGGAAACTACGCCACCTACACCAACCAGCAGCTCGACTCCGAACTGATCAAGCAAGCCTCGGTCAACCAGGGGACGACCGACGTGGACAGCCCGACCGCGGCGGCGATCGGCGGCATCATCAACTACGTGTCGGCAATCCCCGACGATGAGTTCGGCGCACAGGTCGTCGGCTCGGCCGGCGAGCATTCTTATGGCCGCGTGTTCGCACGCGTCGACAGCGGCGAGATCGGTCCCTGGGGCACCAAGGCCTATGTTTCCGCATCGCTCACCGAGTATGAGAAGTTCAAAGGTCCTGGCTCGCTTGAAAAGCAGCAGGTCAACGCCAAGGTTTACCAGCCGCTGAACGGTCGGGACTTCGTCTCGATTGCGGCCCACTACAACCGCAACCGCAACGCCTTCTACAACAACTTTGCCACTCTTGCTCTGCTCAAGGCAGGCGGGCCCTTCCCCGAGAATGACCTTTCCTGCTCGCCCCCCGCTGGCGTGAACGGCGTCGCCCAGAACGAGAACACCGGCTCGACGTTTGAACGCGCAGACCTCACGACTGGAACGGGAAGCTGCACGAACTTTTTCGGCATTCGGATCAATCCGTCAGACACGGGCAACATCCGCATCAACTCCAGCTTTGATCTGACTGACAATCTCACCCTGACGGTTGATCCGTCTTTCCAGTACACGATGGCGAACGGTGGCGGCTACACGACCATTTCCGAGCGTGACAATCGTCTTGACCAGAACAACGCCAACAACAC
>JBMOGP010000297.1:0-4211 GCA_049318285.1 Hyphomonadaceae bacterium | reverse complement strand
CTTCCAAACCAGCCCGTGATCGAACACCTCGTCGCCTACCCTGCCTTCGATGAAGGCTGGGCGACGTATGCGGAGGACCTGGCGCTCGAACTCGGCGCCTACCAGTCGGACCCGATTGGCCGCATCGGCTACCTTCAGTCTCAACTGCTGCGCGCGGCCCGGCTGGCGACCGACACCGGCATTCACGCCCAGCGTTGGACCCGGGAGGAAGCCATCAGCTATCTCGAGAAAACGGTTGGTGTCTCGCGTTCGACCGCCGAACTCGAAATTGATCGCTACGCCATTCGCCCGGGGGTCGCTGCGGCGTACATGACCGGCAGGGAAACCATCCTTCGCCTGCGCGGTCAGGCCCAGCGAGAATTGAAGACCACCTTTGATCTCAGGGCTTTTCACGCAGCACTGCTCGGCCCCGGCCCGCGTCCCATGCCGGTGGTCGAAGCAGACATCGCTGCATTCGTCGCAGCACAGCAAAACACGCCGGCCGCCCAATAGTCTAGCTTACGTCTGTAATCCGACGTAAACCAGCCCCAATCTCCGGGCCTGATCTCCTCACGCATTCGCAGATGGGGACTTCAGCATGACACACATCAGAATATTACTGTTGGCAGCCGCTTCGACGTTGACGCTCGCAGCGTGCCAGTCCAGCTCGACGGTTTCAGACGAAGCAGTGGCCGCAAAGCCTGCCGACGGTCGCAACGGTGTCGTGATGACGGGCAACAAGCGCGAACCTTCCGCGCGGGACGCCGCCGTTCCCGTTCAGGCAATTACCAGCGAGCAAGCCTATGCGCCGCCACCGCCACCACCGCCCCCTCCCCCGCCGGTCGGCCTCGCCGCACCGAGAATGATGTCCCCCGTGGCTGGCTTCGTTGCCCAGCCGATGCCCGGCGAAATCAACCGCGACAACTACGAAGACGTCGAGATCAACGGCGTGAAGGTCGTCGCGAAAGAGCCCGTGTCCACCTTCTCCATCGACGTCGACACGGCGAGTTACACCAACGTTCGCCGCATGTTGAACGCAGGCCACCTCCCGCCGAAGGATGCGGTGCGGATCGAGGAGATGATCAATTACTTCGACTACGGATACGCCCTCCCGAAATCGAACGAGACGCCGTTCGAGACGACGGTGAAGGTCGTGCCCTCGCCCTGGAGCGAGGGGCGGCAGCTAATGCACGTCGCGGTGCAGGGCTACGACATCAGGAAGGATGTCCGTCCGACGCTTAACCTCACCCTGCTGGTCGATGTGTCCGGCTCGATGTCGGGACCCGACCGCCTGCCGCTCGCCATCAAGTCGCTGAAGATGCTGATCGATGAACTGGGCGAGAAGGACAAGGTCTCGATCGTCGTCTATGCGGGCGCGGCAGGCGCCGTGCTGGAGCCGACCTCTGGCGCCGACAAGGGCAAGATTCTAGCAGCGCTTGACCGGCTCTCGGCCGGCGGATCCACGGCGGGCGGCGAAGGCCTGCGTCTCGCCTATTCGCTAGCCAAGCAGAATTTCAACAAGGAAGGCGTCAACCGCGTTATCCTGCTCAGCGATGGCGACTTCAACGTCGGCATCAGCAATCCCGAACAGCTTGAGGACTTCGTCAGCCGCGAGCGCGAGAGTGGCGTCTACCTCTCGATCCTCGGCTTCGGCGGCGGCAACTACAACGATGCGATGATGCAGAAGCTGGCGCAATCCGGAAACGGCATGGCCGCCTACATCGACAACCTCAACGAAGGCCGCAAGGTCCTCAACGACGACCTGTCGGGATCGATGTTCTCGATCGCCAACGACGTGAAGATCCAGGTCGAGTTCAACCCCGCAAAGGTCGCCGAATATCGCCTCATCGGCTACGAGACCCGCATCCTCAACCAGGAGGATTTCAACAATGATAAGGTCGACGCCGGCGAAATTGGCGCGGGCACATCGGTGACTGCAATCTACGAGATCACCCCGGTCGGGTCGAAAGCCACGCTGGTCGATCCGAGCCGCTACCGGCCCGCCTCCACACCGGTCGCCGGCGCCACCAGCGAGCTCGCCTTCGTGAAAGTGCGCTACAAGCTGCCAGGTGAAGACAGCTCCAAACTGATCACCCGCCCCGTCACCAGCGCCGACGAGATCAGCGACATCGCGAAGGCGCCAGAATCCACCCGTTTCGCAACAGCAGTCGCCGCCTACGGATCCATGCTACGCGGCGACCCCTATTTCGGGAAGTCCTTCACCTGGGACAGCGTGATCGCGCTCGCCAACGGCGCCAAAGGCGAGGACGCGTTCGGCTACCGCGCCGAGTTCATCCAACTCGCGCGCGCTGCGAAGACTGCTGCGAGCCAGGAAACGCTCATGCCGGTAGGCGGCGTCGGACAATAAGGCGTCGCACGTCCGGCAAACACACCACGAAATGAATCGGGCCCGCGGAATCATCCGCGGGCCCGCTTCCCGTCTTGGGTCCGGCGCAGAGTGGCTCAGCCAGCCGCGGCGCCGGATGGACGAGGTTCCGTTTGGCCTCAGGCGGCCAGAAGTTCAGGCTCGCGTGCAAGTTCGCTTCCGGTCGCGAACACCGGGTCGAGACCAAGCGCCAGGTCCGACGCTTCAGCGCGGCGGCCCTTCACATCGGCATTGCGGCGAATGAAGACAGCCGTCGCACCATAGCGGCGGGCCTCACGCCAGCGCCAGAAGGTGGCGACATCGCCTTCCACCCCGCCCTGGTCGGAGACGCGGATTACACGCCATGTGGGGCCTTCCTGCGCAGCAAAGATCACCACGCCGGCAACCTTGGCCCAGTCCTGTTCGACGCCAAACCGCTCGAAACGATAGCTCTGGCCCTGAGCGCCGCAGAAGTTGACCGATCCGTTGAATGTCGCCGACATGTTCTTGCTCCGTTCTGTTCGCTTTTGTGATCCCTTTTTGTTCTCTCTGCAAGATTGAATTCGGATGTTTTTCGTAAACGACGGGTTAATATTTCAGGCGGCACCCAAGGATACCAGAGGGCAACTCATCCATGCACGGTGCCTCTCGGCGACGGCGCTATTCCTTCTTCGTTACGAGCGCCTTCTTCACCACGACAGGCTCCTTAGGCAACTTGCCGGGGAACGGCCCACTCTCCGGTGCAAGCTCCACGGCGGCGATCGCATCGACCACCTCCATACCGGAAACGACGTGTCCGAAGGCAGCATAGCCCGTGGTGTTCGGCGGCGCGTCCGCCTTGGCGTCGAGCCCCGAATTCTCGCCAAGGCTGATGAAGATGGTCGACTGCCCACTGCCCGGCTCGTCTGCGCGCGCCAGGCTGAGCGCGCCGCGGCTGTGCTTGTTGTTCGCGGTTTCCAGGGGGACATTGGGAAGGTTCGCGGGGCGGTATTTCAGCTTGGCGTCCAGATCACCGAACTGGATCACGAAGCCCTTCTCGATGCGGTAAAACGCAGAGCCATTGTAGTGGCCATTCGTCACCAGCTTCAGGAACTGGGCCGACGTCTTCGGCGCGCCGACTGTGTCCAGCACAACGACGATATCCCCCATCGACGTCTGCAGCGTCACCTCAGGCCCCGTCCACACGGGCGTTGCCGGCTGCCCTGGAGCTGGCGCGAGGACTTCAACGATGGCTGGAGTTTCGGCTGGCGCAGTTGCCTCTGCAGGCGGTTGCGCAGCCTGTCCACCCTCTTGGGCCAAAGCGGGCGATGCCAAAGCTAGCCCCAGAACTGCGGCAATCAGGAATCGTTTCACCGGTGCGGTCTCCGTGTTCGAAGCGGAGACTAGCAGCGTGGCCCGTCAGGCCAAGTTGTTGTGGCAGGCCTCAAGCCCGGATGCTCGCCCGGCCAAGATACCGAGCGGCGTCGCCGAGTTCGTCCTCGATCCGCAGAAGCTGGTTGTACTTTGCGAGCCGGTCCGAGCGGGCCAGCGAGCCCGTCTTGATCTGCCCGCAATTCGTGGCGACAGCGAGGTCCGCAATCGTGGAGTCTTCCGTCTCGCCGGAGCGGTGGGACATAACGGCGCCATAGCGGTTGATCTGCGCCAGCTGCACCGCCTCCAGCGTCTCCGTCAGCGTCCCGATCTGGTTGACCTTCACGAGGATGGCGTTTCCGGCGCCGCGCTGGATGCCGTCAGCAAGGCGCGTCGTGTTGGTGACGAACAGGTCATCGCCGACCAACTGGCACTTGTCGCCTATGGCCTTTGTGAGCGCGATCCAGCCCTCCCAATCATCCTCCGACATGCCGTCCTCAATCGATACGATCGGGAA
>JBMOGP010000296.1:0-4212 GCA_049318285.1 Hyphomonadaceae bacterium | reverse complement strand
GACGTTGCGGCCTTTGGGGCCGAGCGTGACCTTCACCGCGTTGGCGAGGATATCGACGCCGCGCATCATGCGCTCACGGGCTTCGGAGGAGAATTGTACGTGCTTGGCTGCCATGTGGCTTGTTCCTAGCTAGGTGGATTGGGGGAGAGCGAAGGGCCGACAGGCCTGATTCGCGTCGCTCACTTCTTGGCGGGAGCGGGCTTGTCGACGATGCCGAGGATGTCGCTCTCTTTCATGATTATGAGCTCCTCGCCGTCGATGGTGACTTCCGAGCCCGACCATTTTCCGAACAGGACGCGGTCGCCGGCTTTGACGTCGAGCGGTGTGATTTTGCCGTCATCACCGCGGGCGCCAGGGCCGACAGCAACAACTTTGCCTTCCTGGGGCTTTTCCTTAACGGTATCGGGGATGATGATCCCGCCCTTGGTTTTCTCTTCTTCCTTGACGCGGCGGACAAGCACGCGGTCATGAAGCGGACGAAAGCTCATGATTTGCCTCTGTTTTTCTGGTTCGGGTCACCCCCTTGGGCGACCCTGGAACATGTGTGCTAGCAGTCTCATGTGATGAGTGCCAGCAACGGAGACGAGGTATGGTGGGTGTTGAAGAGTGTCAAGGGTTGGTCCGCATTGTTGCGCGCTGACGCCGGATTGGCGGACGTTTTCAGGCTGGTATCGGACCGTCTGAGGCCCGTTGCGCACCGCAAGCGATGCTTTCTCCGAGCCCTGAGGAGGCGCCAAGGACGTGGGACGGTTACGTCCCAAGCGGTCTGGCGAGGCCCTCGCGTCCGCTAGTCGGACAAAGTGGTTTGTCGATCTCGCATTCCTGGTGGCGGTCTATTCGGCCGCTTGGTTCCCGCTCGCTTCGCTTTGCGCTGCGATTTCGGCGGCGAGTTTCTGAACGGCGCCGATGTCCATCTTGCCGGTGCCGAGGACTGGGATGGCGCTGACCTGGAAGATCTTTCTTGGAAGGGAGAGTTCGTTGACGCCGTGGTCCTGGGCCCAGCGCTGGAGGTCGCCGCGCTCTGCCTTGGGATAGGTCGTGAGGAGCACAATCTGCTCGCCCTTTCGCTTGTCGGGCAGGACGGCTGCGGCGTGTTCGTGGTCACGCCAGAGGCTGGAGGCGCAGTTCTCGGCGACGGCGAGCGAGACCATCTCGCCGCCGATCTTGGCGAAACGTTTGAGCCGGCCCTTGATTGCGAGGTAGCCTTCCTCGTCGGGGCTGACGATGTCGCCGGTGTCGTGCCAGCCACCGGGCGCAGGCTGCAACTGGCCCGGCTTTGCGGCCGAGAGATAGCCTTTCATGACATTTGGACCGCGCACCAGCATGCGGCCGCCATGCTCGATGCCGGGTACAGGTTCGAAACTGACTTCCATGCCAGGCAGGACGCGTCCGACCGTGCCGGGACGATTGTTGCCGGGCTGGTTCACCGCGATGACGGGTGAGGCTTCGGTTGCCCCATAGCCTTCGAGCAGCTCAACGTTGAAACGACGCTTCACCAGCTGCCGCGTCTCGTCGCGAACGCGCTCGGCGCCGCAGACCGCAAAGCGCAGCTTGCCCAACTCATTGCCTGTGCAGGCCCGGATGTACTGGTTGAGGAAGGTGTCGGTGGCGAAGAGGATGGTTGCGCCGGTCTCCTCGACGCGTTTGGGAATGATCTTGGTCTGGAGGGGCGAGGGGTGCAGGACGGACTTCATGCCGCTGAGCAGGGGAAGTAGCGCGCCTGCCGTCAGCCCGAAGCAGTGGAATGTGGGAAGCGGATTGTAGAGCACGTCGTCGAGGCTGAGTGCTTCGGGGACGTGGGCGAGGATCTGGTGGACGTTCGCGACGATGTTGCGGTGGGAGAGGACGACGCCCTTGGGGTCGCCTTCGGTGCCTGAGGTGAAGAGGATCACTGCGGCGGAGTCCGGATCGACGTTGGAGGCGAAGGCCCAGGGCGTGACGGGGCCCAGGGCGCCAGCGGCTTTCTGGCCGATTCCGAGCGAAGCGCGGACGTCCTCAAGGTAGACGAATTCTGCGTCGGACTTAAGTTCGCCCATCAGGCCTTCGAGTTCGGCCTTTTCGATGAAGGCATGGGCGGTTACAATCTTCTTCACCTGGCCCGCCTTGAGGGCTGCCCGGATGTTACGGGCGCCGGCGCTGAAATTGATCATGGCGGGGACGCGGCCGTAAGCGCTGAGCGCGAAGAAGGAGATCACGGCGCCTGCGCCCGTGGGGAGCATGACGCCGATGGCCTCGCCGCGGCGGGCGTGCTTCTTCAGAGCGGATCCAAGCGCAAAGGCCGCGCGGACGATCTCGTCATAGGTAAGTTTCCGGTCATCGGCATCATGCAGAATGACCTTCTTGCCCCCATATTCCCTGCGGGCCGCGAGCAGAGCGGAGAAGACGCTGGTGTCAGCGTTACGCGGGTCGTAGGCGGAGCGTAGAGACGCCATCAGAATTTTCTCCCTCTGGCGCCCACGGCGCTCTTTGTGTCTTTAGAGTAACATAACGTCTGGTTCATAAAGCACAAATGCGGAAAGCTGCACGCGGTAACGACCATTTCGCAGCTGCAGAATTCAGGATAACAGGCCGCTGATGCCTACGCTGGTGAACAACAAGGACGGGGCTGAACGCCTTCGGCACCCCGAAAAACAGGGGCGCGAGGACACGCCCCTGTTGCGGAAACCGTCATGGATTCGCGTCAAGGCACCTACAAGCGAGGGGTATTTCCAGACCCAGCGTATCGTGCGGGAGGCGAATCTCGTCACGGTCTGCGAGGAGGCCGGGTGCCCCAATATAGGTGAGTGCTGGACCAGGAAGCACGCCACGCTGATGATCATGGGCGACACGTGCACGCGCGCCTGCTCGTTCTGCAATGTGCGGACAGGTATGCCGGGGCCGCTAGATGCGGACGAGCCCCGCCGCGTGGGCGAGACGGTGGCGAAGATGGGCCTTGCCCATGTCGTCATCACTTCTGTCGATCGCGATGATCTTGCCGATGGTGGGGCGCTGCATTTTGCGGAGGTTGTGAAAGCCATCCGCCTTGCGGCGCCGAAGGCGACGATCGAGATCCTGACGCCGGACTTTCTGCGGAAGGGCGATTCGGCGAACATCGTGATCGATTCCAAGCCTGACGTGTTCAACCACAATCTCGAGACGGTGCCGCGGCTGTATCTCAGCATTCGGCCTGGTTCGCGGTACTACCATTCGCTGCGCCTGCTTGAGCGGGTGAAGGAGCGTGATCCTTCGCAGTTCACCAAGTCGGGGCTGATGGTGGGCTTCGGTGAGGCGAAAGAAGAAGTGATGCAGGTGATGGACGATATGCGGTCCGCAGGCGTCGATTTCCTGACAATCGGACAATATCTTCAGCCGACGCGCAAGCATGCGGCGGTGGACCGGTTTGTGGCGCCGGACGAGTTTGCGACGTATGAGACGATCGCAAAGTCGAAGGGCTTTCTGCTGGTGTCTGCGAGCCCGTTGACGCGGTCGAGCTATCATGCGGACGAAGATTTTGCGAAGCTGCGCGCCGCGCGCGAGGCGCAGCTTTCCGGACGCTAGCTTGAGCACTCATCGCGAAACGCTGGACCTGCCCTACCGGCCGGAGGAGCTGTTTGATCTGGCTGCCGATGTCGGGCGCTATCCAGAATTCATCAGCTGGATACAGGCGCTGAAGGTGATCAGCCAAGAAGAGACGCCGGCGCGCAACCAGTGCAGGGCGGAGGTGAGTGTAGGCTTCAAGGGCTTTCGCGAGACGTTCGTCACGGATGTCGATGCGCGGCGGGATGAGATGGCGATCGACGTGTCACTGGTGCGCGGGCCGTTCAGGAAGCTGTCGAATACGTGGCGGTTCAAGCCGGGGCCGAAGGGGGCGCGGGTGGAGTTCACCATCGTTTTCGAGTTTCGCAACTTTGTCCTGCAGGCGCTGGCCGACGTTAACAAGGCTTATGCCGTGAAGCGCGTCATCGATTGTTTCGTGGCGGAAGCAGGGCGACGACATCCGCGCGTTGATGGAAACAAGTAAAGTCCTCGCCAGCGGCACTAGCTGGATCAGTTGTTGTCGCCGGGTTTTGCACCCGGGTCGCGTCCGGTGCTGACGACGTCAAGCGGGTTGATGTCTGAATTCAGTGGTACTGGCGGACGTGAGTCCGGTGTCTGGTCGGACGGGCTAGGCGCGGCGGCGCGGGGCTGGGTGAGTTTGGGATCGGGGCCACAGGAAGCGAGCGTCCAGTTGCC
>JBMOGP010000295.1:0-4221 GCA_049318285.1 Hyphomonadaceae bacterium | reverse complement strand
TCCGGCGGAAGGGCTCCGCCATTGCCTGCGCGCGCCGCTACGTCATTCGCGAACGGCCCGAGGATCCTGTCAGACGTCTTGGCTGGCAACGAAATCATATCGCCGGAGTCCGGGTCGACCGTAGGAATCTGGTTCGTGAAGGTCGCCGCGATCTGTTTCACGACCGGGTTGTCGTTCGGGTTAGGATAGCGCGGGTCGTAGAACGGTCCGCCCTGTTCGCCGAGGTTCCGGAATGAAAGCAGTTTCATGCCGTGGCAGACGGAGCAGACCTCCGAATAGACCTTGAAGCCACGCTGGAGCTGGTTCTGGTCGAACGTCCCGAAATACCCCTCATGCGGCCAGCCGCCAGCAGGTTCGAGCAGGTCATGACCGCCCGCCGCATGGGCTTCGCCGCCTGCAGCGTCCTCGCTGCCATGGCCGCCGGAAGCGTCAGCAGCCGGCGCGATCTCGGCAGGTTGCGCGGGCGCAGGCTCCGCCGTGGGGTCGGGGGTGGTTGTCGTGGGCGTGTCGGTCGGCGCTGGCTGGGCATCGGCCGGCATAGCGGGTTGTTCCGCGGCGGGGGTCGTTGCGGGCTGCTGCGCGATGGCAGAAATCCCGAAGGCTGCGAGCGAAGTGGCGAGGAGGCCGGCGAGGGCGAGTTTGGCGAAGCGCATGAGTCTCTCCCTATTCCGCGGCCACAGGGGCAGCGCCACCAACCGGCGTAGCGGATGCAGACGAACCGCCGTGCTTCTTGCCACGCACGCTGTCCGCGATCGACGGCGGCCGCGCCTTCGGCTTCTCGACAATGCCGAGGACCGGCAGGATCAGGATGAAATACAGGAAATAGTAGGCCCCGAGTATCTGCGACAGCCACAGCCATTTGAAGCCGTCTTCCTGGATCGCGATGCTCGCTCCGGCGGACGCGGGCAGGCTCGCCTGGAACGCAGTAGCGTCGGCGTACTCCGCGTATTTCGGTGAGACTTTGGCGGCACCGTTGGTGTCGACATAGTTCACCACCAGGCCGTCAGACCATTTGAAGACCAGCTTGTCGGGGTCATTCGCGCCGCAGAAGCCCAGGCCAACTGAAGCCAGCACAAACAGTACGAAGAACTGCTGCGCCATCGGGCGATAGCGCATCGAGCGCACCTTCGAGGTGTCCAGCCAGGGAACAACGAAGAGGATCAGGATCGAGCCGAACATCGCAAACACGCCAAGCAGCTTGGCTTCGATCGGTCCGATGTCGAACGTGATGGCGCGCAGGATCGCGTAGAACGGCAGCAGATACCATTCCGGCACGATGTGCGCAGGCGTCACCAGCGGGTTGGCCTCGATCGAGTTGTCGGCGTGGCCAAGTGCGTTCGGGGCGAAGAAGACGAAGTAGGCGAATACCACAAGGAAGATCAGGATCGCAAAGCCATCCTTCACCGTGTAATAAGGATGGAACGGAAGGGTGTCCTTCTTGACGTCCTTGACCGACACGCCGGTCGGGTTGTTATTGCCCGGCACGTGCAGCGCCCAGATGTGCAGGACGACGATGCCCGCCATCACGAACGGCAGCAGGTAGTGCAGCGAGAAGAACCGGTTGAGTGTCGCCTCGCCGATCGCCGGCCCGCCCATAAGGTAGGTTTTCACGGTGTCGCCAACCAGCGGGATCGCGCCGATCAGGTTGGTGATAACCGCCGAGCCGTGGAATGACATCTGGCCCCAGGGCAGAACATAGCCCATGAACGCGGTCGCCATCATTAGCAGGTAGATCACGACGCCAAGGATCCAGATGACCTCGCGTGGAGCCTTGTATGAGCCGTAATAGAGCCCGCGGAACATGTGCACGTAGACGGCGAGGAAGAACATCGAGGCGCCGTTGGCGTGGATGTTCCGGATCAGCCAACCATAATCCACATCGCGCATGATGCGCTCGACCGACGCAAACGCACCCTGCGTTGTGGCCACATAGTGCATCGCCAGCACGATACCGGTCGCGATCTGCACCATCAAGCAAACCGCCAGGATACCGCCAAAGGTATACCAGTAGTTGAGGTTCTTCGGTGTCGGGAAGTCCATCAGGTCCGCGCCGAAGCGGATGATTGGAAGACGGGTATCGAGCCACTTCTCGAAGCCGGTCTTTGGTTCGTAGATCGACGGTCCGCTCATGGGCCTCTGCCTTCGACTACAGCGAAATCTTGATCATTGTCGGCGAGATGTATGCATAATCCGGGATCGCCAGGTTCTTTGGCGCCGGACCTTTGCGGATACGTCCCGATGTATCGTAGTGCGAGCCGTGGCACGGGCAGTACCAGCCGCCAAACTCGCCGACTGAGCCCTGCGCTGGACCGACAGGCACGCAGCCGAGGTGCGTGCAGGCGCCGGATGTAATGAGGAACGCCGCATTGTAGGAGCCGTCCGCCATCTTCATGAGGCGCGATTCATCCGTCGCCGGGTCGCGCATCGTCGCGGTGTCGTCCGCCTTGGCGCGCGCAATCTCCGCCGCCGTGCGGTGCCGCACGAAGAAAGGAAGGCCGCCGATGCCAACGCGAATCTCGCTGCCCTCCGGCACTTTCGACAGGTCCACCTCTGCGGCTGAGGCCGCCTTGGTATCGCCCGCCGGGCCGAGTTGCTGAACGAATGGCCAGGCAACCATCGCGACGCCGCCGGCTGCAGCCACGCCCGCTGCTATATGGATGAAATCCCTGCGGGTTTCTCCAGCGTGAGCAGTGTCTGCCGTTGCGGCCTTGGATCCGTGTTCCGACACACGAGTCTCCCATGCTATCCGGAGCTTTGGACGCCTTATCACCGCGGCGGGGTCAGGCCCCCACGTGGCGTGGTGTCGCAAGAAAGCCTCTTCGTTATCGGAGTCGTCTAAATTGCGCCTCGCACTCTTTCAACCTGACATCCCCCAGAATCTGGGTGCAAATCTCCGGCTTGCGGCGTGCCTTGGCGTCGCAGTCGACATCATCGAGCCGTGCGGCTTCCCGCTCACCGACCGTGCATTGAAGCGTACAGCAATGGACTACGGGGAAAATGTCGCGATTTCCCGTCATTCCGGCTGGTCGGCGTTTCGTGGGTCGCAGGTGGAATCGGGAGCCCGACTGATCCTGTTCACGACTCGCGGCAGCGTTCGTCTCGAAATGCATGCCTTCCAGCCCGGCGATATCCTTCTCTTTGGAAGGGAATCAGCCGGGGTCCCGGACGCGGTCCACGCCGCCGCCGACTCACGCGTCGCGATCCCCCTGGCGGGCGGTGCACGCTCCCTGAATGTCGCGGTGTCTGCCGGCATCGCCCTGTGGGAGGCGCTTCGACAAACAGGCAAACTGCCAGCAGGCTGACCCGGGCATGGCCATGGACAAAGCCCGCCTCGACGATGCAATCGGGCCATGTCATCGTCATTGCTGCATTACCGTAAGGGGATGAACGCGCGGGCTCATGTCATCACCGGACCTTCAGTTGAAATTCCACAAGGACCGCGACCGCCTCCTCGCTGAGGCGCACGCACGGCCATCAACGCCACTGGCGGCGCCGGCTCTTGCGACCCGCATCGTTTCCTTGTCAGGAGAAGCAGGGTCTGAAGGCGATCGTCTTCACATGGCCGCGCTCTGCCGCAAGTTCGCAGCTCCCGAACCGGGCGTCGGCGCGAGATGGTGCCTGCTTGAGGCTGGATCGTGGTCCCTGCGTTGGGAGCGTCACACCGAAGCGTCCACATGGACTGTCCTCCGCCCCGGCGTCGAACCTGACGTCGCCAATTTCGGCGTCACCGCACTCGATGTCGTCCCGCGGGACTGGCTGTCAAACATGCCGGGGGAAATACTCGTCGCAGCTCATGCCGCGATCGTCGCTGCCAGGCCGTCGCGTTTTCCCTTTGCCCCGGACGAACTGGTTGCCGCCCGCATCGCCTGCGGTGCGATTGAGGTGTTTACCGATTTTCGCGCAGGTCCTGATTCCTTTACGCGCTTCGTTCTGGTGGATGGCGGCGTCGGCGAAGCGCTTGTTGGGCGCACGCTGCAACAGCTGTTTGAAGTTGAAACCTACCGCCTGCTGGCCTTGCTCACTTACCCGCTGGCGCTTCAGGCAACGGCGGCGCTGACGGAGCTCGGGAGCGAGATCGACGCCGCGGCAGCTCAGGTGGTCAATGAGAACGGCGTGGAATCGGACCGAACTCTCGTGAACAAGCTTGCGGCCCTTGCCGGACGGGCAGAGCGTCTGGCGGGCCAGACAAACTTCCGCGTCGCCGCCTCGCGCGCCTATTAC
>JBMOGP010000294.1:0-4231 GCA_049318285.1 Hyphomonadaceae bacterium | reverse complement strand
CGCGCGGAGACGACAAGGGGTTTGTTGCCGGCATGGTGATGGGCGCCGCGCAACGGCGCTTCGAGGACGGAAGCGCGCTCCAGTTCCGCGCCGGCCTCAGCCCCGACCCGCTGATGGGCAAGCAGGGCTATCCCCTGCTGCTGGCTGCAGGCGAGACAGCCGATGGCGTCGAGACGCTGGTGGACCGCCAGCATCCGCACGACATCTTCATGGAACTGTCGGCGAGCTACTCCCGCTCCCTCGGCGCAGGCCAGAGCGTGTTCGTCTATGCAGGCCTGCCGGGCGAGCCAGCCTTCGGTCCACCGGCCTTCATGCATCGCCCCGCCGCCGAGCCGAACCCGGAAGCGCCAATCACCCACCACTGGCTCGACTCGACGCATATCTCATACGGCGTGCTGACCGCAGGTTATGTGAATGGCGGGGTCAAGATCGAAGCCTCGCGATTCCGCGGCCGCGAGTCGGACCAGGACCGCTATGACATCGAGACCGGCGAACTGGATTCAACGGCAGTGCGCCTGTCGTGGAATCCCACCGATAACCTCGCCCTGCAGGCAAGCTGGGCCGACGTCACCTCGCCAGAGCAGCTGGAACCGGATGTCGATGTCGTCAAATGGTCGGCAAGCGCGCTCTACACGCAAACGTTCGATGACAAGACGCTGTCGCTGAGCGCCGCATTCGCGCGCAAGGACAACAGCGAGGGCGTCATCCTCGATGCATGGCTGGGGGAAGCGGCGCTGCAGCTTGACCCGGACTGGACGCTGTTCTCGCGCATCGAGGCGATCGAGACGGACGAACTTGGCCTCATCCACCATGGCCCGATCGAGGACGTGGCGCGGGCGACAATCGGTCTTTCGCGAGACTTCCGTCTCTCGGACAGCCTCGTGATGGCGATCGGCGCATCAGCCACCCAGAACCGGGTCAGTGACGCACTGTCGCCGCTTTACAATGGCAATCCGGCAGGTGCGCTGGCGTTCGTGCGCTTCAGGATCATGTAGCGTGGGTCTCCCCCGCCCGGCCTCAGCCGGGCGGGGACTGCATGAAGCTTTCGACCAGCGCGCCCGAGAGCAGCCGCCAGCCATCGACCAGCACGAAGAAGATCAGCTTGAATGGCAGCGAGATGGTGACCGGCGGCAGCATCATCATGCCCATCGCCATCAGGATGGACGAGACGACAAGGTCGATCACGAGAAACGGCAGGAAGATCATGAAGCCGATCTCGAAAGCACGCTTCAGCTCCGAGATCATGAAGGCCGGCGCAAGCACCTGGAATGGCGCGTCCGCAGCGCTCTGCAGGTTCTGGATGTTCGCCATGCCCGCAAACATGGCGAGGTCCGCCTCGTTGACGTGCGCACCCATGAACGCCTGAATGGGACCCAGCGTGCGCGGGATCGCCTCTTCAAGCGTGATGGCCTCGGCCATGAAGGGCTGAATGCCTGCTTCGTAGGACGCCATGAAGGTCGGCGCCATGACGAAGGCGGTGAGGAACAGGGCCAGGGAGATAATGACGGAGTTGGGCGGCGCATTCTGAAGGCCGATGGCTGTACGAACGAGGGACAATACGATCACGATCCGCACGAACGACGTGGTCATCACGAGAATGGACGGCGCCAGGGACAGAACCGTGATCGCCGCGATCAGCTGGACGATGCCGGACGTAAGCCCCTGCCCCGTGGCGAGATCGACCGATACGGTCTGCGGCAGCGCTTCGGGCGCGACCAGGAAAGCCAGCAGAAGCGCCGGCGCGAGGCGAAGAAGCCGGGGGATCATGGCTTCGACCCTTCAGGCGGGGTCGGCTTGAACGGCGCCGGCGCATCGCGCGAGGCAATCAGGATGTCGCCGCTGGGGGCGGTTGAAAGCAGATGCTCGGTATCGCCCCAGCGCACGACAACCAGCTTGCGCCGCATGTCGAGCGAGCGCCATTCGACGACCCTGAGATCGTGACTGACCGCGCCCGTCTTCAGGCCGATGCGGCTGCCATACTTGCGCAGCAGCCACGTGCCGCCGAGCAGCAGGCCAAGCACGAAGGCGAGGGCGGCGATGGCCTTGATGGCGGAGAAAAAGTCCATGGGTGGACAGCCAGCTGACGGCCCGGAAGCCAGTTTCTTAGTTAATGCATCGGAAATGCCGGTAAACGAAAGGTTAACGCCGTGCCGCGGCCTTTAAGACGGCCTTAAGCAAAGCGGTAAATTCTGCCGGGTGATGGGGCTGTCCCGAGGGACCTGCCAAGCGGAAATGAGCCATGACCGATCCGACCCAGACCTCGGTTTTCCAGCTGATGAAGTCCCGCATGCAGATGCTGGGCGAGCGTCAGAAGATCATCGCGCAGAACGTCGCCAACGTGTCGACGCCGGGCTATGTGCCCCGCGACATCGACCAGCAGGCTTTCGCCGCGAGCTTGCAGCGCATGGCCGGCAGATCCGCCGGGCCCGGCCGCACGGTGATGGTCGCGACGCAGCCAGGCCACATGACGCCGAATCACGGATCGGGCGCGCCTGCCCTGTCCGTCAGGAAATCCCCTGACTCCGAAACCACGCTCGATGGCAACGCCGTGGTGGTCGAGGAGCAGATGATGAAGATCGCCGAAACCCGAATGGATTTCGAGACCATGGTGGGCCTGTACCAGAAGAGTCTGGGCCTGCTGAGGCTGGCGTCGCGCCCACCCGGAAGGTGAGCAGCTGACGTCTCGAGGAGACGCAACACATGTCATCCGACCTCATGTCCGCCATGGGCGCAGCCGCAACGGGGCTGCGCGCACAGACAGTGCGCATCCGTATCGCGGCGGAGAATCTCGCCAACGCCGACGCCACGGCGAACACGCCAGGCGGCGATCCGTATCGCCGGAAAGCGCCGGTGTTCCGGACGCTGTACGATCGCGAGATCGGCGCTGACACCGTGAAGGTCACGGGCGCGCGGATGGACATGTCGCCCTTCCAGCTGAAGTTCGATCCATCGCATCCGGCCGCCGATGCGAACGGATATGTGAAGACGTCGAATGTCTCTTCCCTGATCGAGATGGCCGACCTGCGCGAGGCGCAGCGCGCCTACGAAGCCAACCTCAACGTCATCGAGTCGAGCCGGGCGATGATGCTCGGCGTCGTCTCGCTGCTGAAAGCCTGAGGGAGCGCTAGATGTCCGATCTCGGTCTTTCAGCGGTCAAGGCATATGGCGGCGTCGCCCAGACAATCGGCGGCATGGCCGGCGGCAAGGAATCGGGCGGCATCGAAGGGCCCGACTTCAGCAAGATGCTCAACTCTGCGGTCGGCGCCGTCAGCGGCGCGGGCAATGCGGCCGAAACCGCAGTGACGAACGCCGCGATGGGCCGGGGCGACCTGGTCGACGTGGTGACGGCGGTGGCGGCGGCGGAAGCAACGCTGGAGACCGTGATCGCCGTGCGCGACGAGGTCATCAAGGCGTATCAGGAAATCATGCGCATGCCGATCTGACGCGGCTTTGCCTTTCCGCCGGCGTGGGGCTTTCAATGAAAGTCGCGCGACCTGGGCAGGATACGGACGTCGCGGGGATGGCGGAAGAGGCCATCGGGACCCTTGGGACCGCGCGGGTGTTGCGGGTGCTTGATCTCGTCGGCGCGGGTGAGCTCGGGTTCGACAACATGATCCTCCGACAGGCGTTCGAGTTCGGATGAGCGGTCGAAGGCGCGCGCCCCCATCAGGTGGGTGACGCCCTCCTTGCTCCGCTGCACCCTGCCCTCGATCAGCAGCAGGCGCGCGCCCATCACCTCGGCGCGGAATTTCTCGAAGGTACGCGCCCACAGCAGCGCATTCGTGATACCGGTCTCGTCCTCCAGCGTGATGAAGATCGCCTTGCCGTTGCCGGGCCTCTGGCGCACCAGCACGATGCCGGCAGTTCGCACCCAGCTTCCGTCCTTCATCCCGGATGTCTGCCTGCAGGACAGGATACGCTGCGTCTCGAACACCGGACGCAGGATCTGCATCGGGTGCGCCTTCAATGAGAGGCGCGTGGTCTGGTAATCGGCGGCGACATGTTCGCGCAGCGGCATGTCAGGCAGGAAGCTTTCGGGCTCCTCACCCAGTTCGCGCGCGCGCGCATGGGCAAAGAGCGGAAGCACATCATCATCTGGCAGACGGCGCACATCCCACAACGCCTCGCGCCTGTCCTGCGCCAGCGAGCGGAACGCATCGGCATCCGCCAGCCGCCGCAGCATGGGCGCAGAGACACGCCCGCGCTCGCGCATCTCGGCCACGCTGGCAAA
>JBMOGP010000293.1:0-4252 GCA_049318285.1 Hyphomonadaceae bacterium | reverse complement strand
TCTGGCGCGATCTTCGGCTCGCCCGCAGGCGACCAGCGCGACATCGAGTTCGCGGAAAAGTACGGCCTGCCCTTCAAGCCGGTCGTTCTGCCGCCTGGCGCCGACCCCGAGACCTACACGGTGCGCGGCGAGGCCTATGCCGGCGAAGGCACGATCTACAATTCCGACTTCCTCAATGGCCTCTCGACGAAGGACGCGATCACGACCGCGATCAGGGCGCTGGTGAATCGTCAGGCCGGCGAGGCCACCACGCAGTATCGCCTGCGCGACTGGGGCGTCTCGCGTCAGCGCTACTGGGGGTGTCCGATCCCCGTCATCAAGTGTGCGGCGTGCGGGACTGTACCTGTACCCGACGATCAGCTGCCCGTGCGGCTGCCGGACAATGCGGACTTCTCCGAGCCCGGCAATCCGCTGGCGCGCCATCCGACGTGGAAACACGTCGCCTGCCCGAGCTGCGGGGCGAAGGCTGAACGTGAAACCGACACGATGGATACGTTTGTCGATTCATCCTGGTACTTCGCGCGCTTCTGCGATCCGAAATCGAAAGAGCCGGTCAACAGGCAGGAAGCCAGCTACTGGCTGCCTGTCGACCAGTATATCGGCGGCGTCGAGCATGCGGTTCTCCACCTGCTCTACTCGCGCTTCTTCACCCGCGCCCTGCGCGACACCGGCCTGCTCGACCTGTCCAGCGGCGAACCTTTCGCTGGCCTCTTCACGCAGGGCATGGTCACGCACGAGACGTACAAGTCTGCCGATGGCCGGTGGCTCCTGCCCGAGGAGATCGAGAAACGCGACGGGGCGCTGGTCGAAATCGCCAGCGGCAGGCCTGTCACGATCGGCGGCGTCGAGAAGATGTCGAAGTCGAAGAAGAACGTCGTTGATCCGATCCAGATCATTGCGGACTACGGCGCTGACGTCGCCCGCTGGTTCGTCCTGTCGGACTCGCCGCCGGAGCGTGATTTCGAATGGACCGACGCTGGCGTGCGCGGCGCGTGGGGCTCGATCCAGAAACTGTGGGCGCTGGTCGAAGCCGCGCCTGCCGCAGACGATGGCCCGGCCGACAGCGGCGAGCCGCTGGAGCTGCGCCGCCTCGCCCATCGCACGGTGCGCGATGTGACGAACGGCATCGAGAAATTCCACTTCAATGTCGGCATCGCCCGCATGAACGAGCTGGGCAACGCGCTGCGGAAGGCGGAGCAATCCACCCTTCCAGGCATGGCCACGGCCCGCCGCGAGGCGCTGCGCCTGTTCGCGCAGATCGCCGCGCCCTTCGCGCCGCACCTGGCCGAAGAATGCTGGGCGCTGCTGGGCGGCCCAGACGCAGGCGCGAATGGGATGGTGGCCACGGCCAGATGGCCCGTGCCCGACCCTGCCCTTCTGGTCTCCGACACGGTCACCCTTCCCGTCCAGATCAACGGCAAGAAGCGCGCGGAAATCTCAGTTGCCGCAAGCGCAGACCCGGCGGCGGTGGAAGCCGCCGCGCGCGAAGATGATGCGGTGAAGCAGCATCTGGCGGGTCTCACCGTGCGAAAGGTGATTGTGGTCCCCGGCCGTATCGTCAATATCGTCGCATCATGATCCGCGCAGCCTTCCTTGCCCTCGCCTTCCTGCCGCTGACCGCCTGCAGTTTCTCGCCTGTCTATGGCGGCGGGCAGGCGAATGCCGGCCCAATCACGATCAGCGAAATCCGCGCCGCGGCGACCGCCGGCGTCGCCTCGGGCCGCACCGGCCATTTCCTGCGCCAGGAGCTTGTCCGCTCGGTCGGCCAGGGTGTTCCAGGCTTCAGCGCGGGCACACTCGACGTTGCGCTTAGCCACGGAATCGAACGGCTCGCCTTTACGCCCGACCAGGCAGCGTCGCGCTCCGACTATATCGGCATCGCCACCTGGACATTGCGCGGGACAGGCGGCGCCATTTTCGGCACCGGAACGGTGAAGGAACGGGCAAGCTTCAACTTCGCCGACGCGGCCTATAGCGACCTCGCAGCCCAGACAGCGGCGCAGGAGCGCCTTGCAACCCTGCTCGCGCGCGCGATCCGCGCCGAGATGATCATGGCTGCGGGCAGGACGGTGGACCCCAGGACCGGCAGTCCCCTGGTTGCGCCAGCACAGCCGGCGCCCGCCAAGCCATGAAGCTCGCGGGCGCCCGCGCGCTCGCCTTCTGCGACAGGCCGCAGGGCAAGACGCGAATTGCTCTCATCTTTGGCGGCGATCCCGGCCTTGTCTCGACCGCCGCCGACATGCTGGCCCAGCGCTGGGTCCCGGGAATCGATCCGTTCAACCTGGTCAAGCTCACCGATGACGACCTGAAGCGCGATCCGCAGACGCTGGCCGACGAACTGGTCGCGCGATCGCTGATGGGCGGCGACCGGCTCGTCCGCGTGCGGATCGAGCGCGAGACGAGCGCAAAACCCGTCATCGAAATCCTCGGCGATATCGAAAAGGGCCAGCTCAATCCCGAGGCCGCCTGGATCATCGAAGGCGGCGAGCTTGGCAAGGCGAGCAAGCTGCGCGGTGCATTCGAAGCGTCCGACGCCGCACAGGCGCTGCAGCTCTATGCCGATGATGAAACGACGATCAACGATCTGGTGACCCGTCGCCTCGCCGCCGCAGGCGTCGCGATGGAAGAGCCCGCCCTCGCCGCCTTTGTCGCGGAACTGCCAGGTGATCGCCGCCTCGCGCTTTCGGAGCTTGAGAAACTCGAACTCTACGCCATCGGCCTCGGCCGCGCCGTGACGGCGCATGACATCAGCCTGCTAGCCTCGGCCGAGCAGCCGCGCGGTGCAGATGATGCGGCCGATGCCGCCATTCTCGGAGACGCGGCGCAGGCGACGCTGTCGATCAACCGCTATCTCGATGCTGGCGGCAATCCGATCTCCGCCCTGCGTACCCTGCACTTCCGCATGCTGCGCGTGATCGATGCGGTTGGTTCAGGCGCAGGATCCGGCATGCGCCTGCGCCCGCCTGTCTTCGACAAGGAGTGGCCCGCCTTCTCGCGCGCGGTCCGCGACTGGCGCGGACCTGCGCTGCAGCGGACCATCGCACGCCTCTACGAAGCCGAAAAATCCTGCAAGCAGGCGGGAGCGCCATCCGAGGCGATCATCCGCAACCTGATCCTCAGGATTGCAACGCGGACGATCTGAGGGCGGTGGGCCCGGTGATCGCCCTTCGGCAGGGCGCTTGCGATGACCTAGTCCAGCCCGTCGTTCGAGACGACCGCACGCGGCCGCGAGAGGAGCCGGCAGATCTCGTCCAGCTGTTCCAGCTGCGCATACTTGATGCGCACCTCGCCGCCCTTGCCGTTCACATGGCGGATGTCGACGTCCAGCCCGAGCGCCCGCTGCAGGTCGAGTTCCAGCGCCTTGGTGTCGACGTCCTTGTCGGCCTCCACAACGAACTTGCCGCCCGATACCTTGTCCGCCCTGGACAGCGCCTCGGTCTCGCGCACCGACAGCTGCCTGGCGATCACCGTCGCGGCGAAACCTGACGGATCGGACGTCTTCATCAGCGCGCGCGCATGGCCGGGTGTCAGCCGCGCCTCACGCACATGCTCGCGTACGTCTTCAGGAAGCGACAGCAGGCGCAGCGTATTCGAGACATGCTCGCGGCTCTTGCCGACCTGCTGGGCGACCGACTCCTGCGTCCGCCCGAACCGGTCGATCAGCGCCTTGTAGGCTTCGGCTTCTTCCACAGCATTGAGGTCGGCGCGCTGCACGTTCTCGATGATGGCGATCTCGAGCATCTCGCGATCGTCCATCTCGCGCACGACGGCCGGCACCATCGACAGGCCGGCCCGCCGCGCCGCGCGCCAGCGCCGTTCGCCTGCGATGATTTCGAACATCTCCGGCTGCGAGGGATCAGTGCGCACCAGGATCGGCTGGATGACGCCTTTGGTCTTGATCGACTCGGTCAGCTCCTCGAGGTCAGCCTCGAGGAAGGTGCGCCGCGGCTGCTTCGGATTCGGCACGATGCGATCGATCGCGATCTCAGATGACGACAGATCTTCCGTAGAGGGAGCATTGGCTGCAGCCGCTGCGGTTTCACTGCCCTCGATGGCGTTGCGCGCGCCGGCATAGTCGCCCAGCAGGGCCGACAGTCCGCGCCCGAGCCTTGCCTGCTTCATAGGTTGTGTCACGCCGCCGCCCTCTCGCGTTCACGCTGCATCAGCTCCTGCGCGAGCATTATGTAGGCCTCGCTTCCGGAGCATTTGTGGTCATAGAGTATGGCCGGTAGTCCGAAGGACGGGGCCTCGG
>JBMOGP010000292.1:0-4259 GCA_049318285.1 Hyphomonadaceae bacterium | reverse complement strand
CGCACTTCGAAGCCTGCGCGCTCCCGTGTCAGACCGCCCGGGCCAAGGGCCGAGACACGGCGCTTGTGCGTGATTTCCGACAGCGGGTTGGTCTGATCCATGAACTGCGACAGCTGCGAGGAGCCGAAGAATTCGCGGACCGCAGCGACCGCCGGTTTTGCATTGATCAGGTCGTGCGGCATAACGGTGTCGATATCGACCGACGACATGCGCTCCTTGATCGCCCGCTCCATGCGGACGAGACCCACGCGGAACGAGTTCTCGAGCAGTTCGCCCACCGAACGGACGCGGCGGTTGCCCAGGTTGTCGATGTCATCGACTTCCCCCTTGCCATCCTTGAGGTCGAGCACGGTGCGCATGACGGCGATGATGTCTTCCTCGCGCAGCGTGCGCTGCGTGTCGGGAGCATCCAGGCTGAGGCGCATGTTCATCTTCACGCGACCGACGGCCGACAGATCATAGCGCTCTGAGTCGAAGAACAGCTGGCCGAACAGGGCCTCGCCGGCTTCGAGCGTCGGCGGTTCGCCGGGACGCATGACGCGGTAGATGTCCGAGAGCGCATCGATGCGCGACGTCGCCTTGTCGACCTTCAGCGTGTTGCGCAGCCACGGGCCGCGGGCGTTGTCGCCATCGGTGTCGAGGAGCTGGATCGACTTGATCTTGGCTTCGCGCAGCGCCGCCACGGTCTCTTCGGTCAGCTGGTCGCCAGCTTCGGCGTAGATTTCGCCGGTTGCCGCGTTGACCACATCCTCGCCGATATACTTGTTCTCGAGGAAACTCGACGGGACAAGGATGTCCTGCAGGCCATCGGCTTCAGCCTTCTTGGCCTTGACCGGGGTGATCTTCTTGCCGGCCGGGAAGACGGCCTTGCCGGTCTTCTTGTCGATCAGCTCGAACTCGGGTCGCGCGCCCTTCCAGCGGTCAGCGGAGAAGCCCGTGACCCAGCCGGCCTTGTCGAGCTTGTAGGTCACCTTGTTGTAGAAGGTGTCCATGATCTTGGCGGCGGAATAGCCCAGTGCCTGCAGCAGCACGGTGGCCGGCAGCTTGCGCTTGCGATCGATGCGGACGTGCAGGATGTCCTTGGCGTCGAATTCGAAGTCGAGCCACGAGCCGCGGTAAGGGATTACACGGGCGGCGAACAGCAGCTTGCCCGAGGCGTGGGTCTTGCCCTTGTCGTGGTCGAAGAAGACGCCCGGCGAGCGGTGCATCTGGGACACAATAACGCGCTCGGTGCCATTGATGATGAACGTGCCTTTGTCCGTCATCAGCGGGATGTCGCCGAGATAGACGTCCTGTTCCTTGATATCCTTGATCGACTTGGCGCCGGTCTCTTCGTCCGTCTCGAACACGATAAGGCGCAGCTTCACCTTCAGGGGGGCTGCGAAGTTCAGGTCGCGCTGCATGCACTCCTGGACGTCGAATTTCGGCTGCTCGAATTCATAGGAAATGTATTCAAGCGTCGCACGATCGGAAAAGTCCTTGATCGGGAAAACCGATTTGAACACGGCTTCCAGGCCGTCCGGATCGCGTTTCTCGACCGGCGTGTGCATCTGGAGGAATTGTTCGTAGGAGGAGCGCTGAACCTCGATGAGGTTCGGCATCAGGACCGTTTCACTCAGTTGGCCGTAGGACTTCCGAATACGCTTCTTCGCCGTGAACGACAGAGCCATGTGCTGGTTAGCTCGCTTTTTTCTGGGCCGCAGCTTCCGCCCGCGATGATCGGGCGGCGCCGTTGGACCGTTAGTATCCGGTGCGCAGGGACGGTCCGGAATCGAACCGCCGGGAGAACTCTACCACCGCCGTCAACCCCTCCTGCGCTGGGGGAAGAAGGCAGTACGCGTCGCCGGAGAGACATGCCCTCCGGCGACGCGAACAAGGCCTTACTTGATTTCGACCTTGGCGCCGGACTCTTCCAGCTTCTTCTTGATGGTCTCGGCTTCTTCCTTGGTGACGCCTTCCTTGACGGCCTTGGGAGCAGCTTCGACGAGGTCTTTCGCTTCTTTCAGGCCAAGGCTCGGCACGACTTCGCGAACGACTTTGATGACATTGATTTTCTTGTCGCCGGCATCCTTCAGGATGACGGAGAATTCGGTCTGGGCTTCAGCAGCCGGAGCAGCAGCCGCGGCCGGGCCGGCAGCGACAGCGACCGGAGCAGCGGCCGAGACGCCCCACTTCTCTTCGAGAAGCTTGGCGAGGTCGGCGGCTTCGAGGACCGTCAGCGACGACAGGTCTTCGACGATTTTATCAAGTTTCGACATTTGAGGTTTTCCTTGAGTTCGGGTGTGTGACTAGGGGTGTCTCGTTGAGCAGAAGGTCTTAGGCGGCGTCCTTGTTGGCGTAGGCGCCAATAACGCGAGCGAGCTGAGCCGCCGGCGCAGCCACGACGCCAGCGATCTTGGTCGCCGGAGCCTGGATGAGGCCGATGATCTTGCCACGGAGCTGGTCCAGCGACGGGAGCGAAGCAAGCTGCTTCACGCCGTTCTGGTCGAGCACTATGTCGCCCATGAGCGCGCCGACGAGAACGAGCTTTTCGTTCCCCTTTGCGAACTCCGCCACGACTTTTGAAGCCGCGACCGGATCCGGAGAGAAGGCGATCGCCACAGGGCCAACGAACATGTTGGCTGCGGCTTCCCCGCCTTTTCCGTCCAGCGCGATTTTCGCAAGCCGGTTCTTGATGACCTTGAGATTTGCGCCCTCGCCCTTGAGCTTGACGCGCAGATCCGTGAGCTGCTTTACGGTCAACCCGGAATATTGCGTGACAACGATCACGCCGGCGTCGGCGAAGACCTTCTTGTAGGCCTCCAGCGCCACCGCTTTTCCAGCTTTATCCATATGCGGTCTCCAGGTTGGACGACCGGACAATCCCGATCGCCCCAGGAAGCGCACGCAGGACGCGGCACCCGCCTTAGCCCCTTCCAGCACGCCCGGACGCCTGTTAGGCTACCGGCCGGTACACGGAGAGGGCTCGCGGTCACCTGACCAGCGCGCCCCCGTCCCAGGGCAAAACGAACTCCAGGGCCACGTCGCCCGACCAATGGAAATTTTCCATTGGCAAACGCCGCTCCCTGACACGTCACACCCCGTCTCATGCAGGAAATTGAGGAGCAAGACCAGGTAGTTAGTCTGGCCTTGTGCTTTGCTCCACCTGCAATCTCGGACGAGAAACGGGAGGCTCGCGTTAACGAATCTCCCGTTCAGGGGGCGTCTATAGCCCCCTCCCCGGTTTGTTGCAAGCGGGGCCTTGCTTTTTTCCAGAATGCTGATCCGGCCCTTGAATGGGCAGCAAAGTCGAAGGATCGGACCGGAGCAACGGCTGATGGGGGATGATCAACCCAGATGGAAAGGCCGGCGGATCGCTCCGCCCGCCTTTGCCGATCGGATTGGCCAGTCCGGCTTACTGTGCCGGGGCCGACGAGATGTCGGTCACGTCGACGGAGACGCCGGGCCCCATGGTCGAGGAGATCGCGATCTTCTTCACATAGGTGCCTTTGGCGCCAGACGGGCGAGCCTTGACCAGCGCGCCAACGAAGGCGCGGACGTTCCTCTCGAGGTCAGCTTCCGAGAACGAGGCCTTGCCGACGCCGGCATGAATGATGCCGGTCTTTTCGGCGCGGAACTCGACGGAGCCGCCCTTGGCGTCTTTCACGGCTTGCGTGACGTTTGGGGTCACAGTGCCGACTTTCGGGTTCGGCATCAGGCCGCGCGGGCCCAGCACCTTACCAAGACGGCCGACAAGGGCCATCATGTCCGGCGTGGCGATGACGCGGTCAAAGTCGACCTTGCCTCCGTTAACGGTCTCGAAGAGGTCTTCGGCGCCAACGATGTCAGCGCCGGCAGCGCGAGCCTCATCGGCTTTCTTGTCGCGTGCGAACACGGCGACGCGGACCGTCCGGCCGGTTCCGGCCGGCAGGTTGACGACGCCGCGGACGTTCTGGTCCGCCTGTTTCGGATCGATGCCGAGGTTGACGGCGATCTCGATCGTCTCGTCGAACTTCGCCTTGGCGTTGCCCTTCACGAGCTTAACAGCGTCCATGACCTTGTAGACCTTGGTCGGGTCAACGGTCTTGCGAGCCGCGGTGGTGCGTTTTCCGAGTGCCATTGGACTACGCTCCCGTCACTTGCAGACCCATCGCGCGGGCGGAGCCGGCGATGATCTTGGCGCCTGCTTCCACGTCGTTCGTGTTCAGGTCCTTGAGTTTTTTCTGAGCGATCTCGCGGCACTGGGCCATCGTGACCGTGCCGGCGCTGTCGCGGCCCGG
>JBMOGP010000291.1:0-4283 GCA_049318285.1 Hyphomonadaceae bacterium | reverse complement strand
CCGAGAAAGTTGTCCGCTCCCTCATCGATCTCGATGTCGATATCGAGGTGCAGAACGACACGGTCTGGAATCAAAATCTCCTTCTCGCCGAACACTACGGCGAGGGCAAAGTGTTCATCGCGGGTGACGCCGCACATATTGTCATCCCGAACGGCGGACTCGGCCTCAACACGGGGATTGGCGACGCGACGGATCTGGCATGGAAGCTGGCCGGCGCCGTTCAGGGGTGGGGCGGCCCGCGTCTGCTCGCTAGCTACGAAGCCGAGCGCCGGCCTGTCGCCGTCCGCAATCGAGAAGCGTCGGGCAGGAGCGCGCGTGGGGTGCTTTCCTACCGCACACTGATTGCTGCGGGGCCGGACCTTGAGTCCGAGGATACGGCCGCGCGCGTCTACCGGACGGCGGTCGAAGCTGCGGCGCTCGCTGGCCAGAAACACTCCCAAGGGCTCGACGGGGTAGAGCTGGGCTATGTGTATTTTGGCTCGCCCATCGTGTGCGAAGAGCCGGGCGTCGCGCCCGCGCCAGACGATCGCATCTACATGCCAAGCACGGCTCCCGGCGCGCGTCTTCCGCACATGTGGCTCGCTGGCGGCGAAGCCGTGGCGGATACGCTTGGCCCTGGCTTCAGCCTCATCCAGCTGGGCGCGAGCACGGAAGGTGTGGGTGCCTTTGTGACGGCGTTCAAGGCGGCGAGGGCACCGCTGAGCGTGCATCACTTCGACGATCCTGGCTTGTTGCGCGTCTATGAGCGGCGGCTGCTTCTCGTCCGACCTGATCTGCATGTGGCCTGGCGGGGTGATCGCGCACCCGAAGATCTGGCGGCTGTGGTCGCGCGCGTCACCGGCCAAGGCTAGCCCGTAATGCAGACAAGCGAATTACCCAAGGCAGTCAGTGCGGCGCGGTCGAACTCAATCGCCGACGCATTTGCGCGCGCCACCCGCAAACACCGGGATCGCGTCGCGCTGGAGTACGACGGGCGATTATGGACGTTCCTGGAGATTGATGCGGCCGCAGGCCGCCTGGCGCACTGGCTATCGCTGCGCGGGCTTCGGGCAGGCGATCGTCTGCTGGCCTTCGGCCGCAACTCGGACGCCTACTTCATTGTCTGGCTCGCATGCTGCCGCGGCGGTTTCGTTCACGTGCCGCTGAACTACGCGCTGACGGCGACCGAGGTGGCCTACATCCACGGCACCTGCGGTGCCAGGCTAGTCCTGTTCGACGATGTGTTGAAGGAAACGATCGACGCAGTGGCCGTGTCACCCGGCGAGTTGGGGCGCTGGTCTTTCGCGCAGGCGAGGGCAGCCGCTACGGCAGCGGACTATGACGCTTCGTTCGCCAACCCTGAGGTTGCCGAGTCGAGCCTGGCTCAGCTTCTCTACACGTCCGGCACCACGGGCGCGCCGAAGGGCGCAATGATGACCCACGGCGCATTCCTCGCGGAGTACGCCGCCTGTACGATCGCATGCGAGTATGCGCCTGACGACGTGGCGCTCGCCGCGCTGCCACTTTATCATTCGGCACAGATGCACGCCTTCACGATGCCGCAGATGCTGGCCGGCGCGCGCACGACGCTGCTGGAGTCCCCGGTTGCCGGGATTGTGCTGCGTCTCATTGAAGAGCTGCGAATCACATCGTTCTTTGCGCCGCCGACGGTCTGGATCAACCTGTTGCGCGAGCAGGAGGTGGAAGTTCGTGACCTGCGGTCGCTGCAGAAGCTCTACTACGGCGCTGCGATCATGCCCGAGCCCACACTGCATGAACTGGCGGCGTTGCTACCGGGAGCGCGCCTCTTCAACTGCTACGGACAGAGCGAGATCGGCCCGGTGGCGACGGTGCTTGGGCCGGAAGAGCATGCGGCGCGGCCGACCTCGGCCGGGCGGCCGCTGCCATCAGTGGAAACGCGCGTGGTCAGCCCGGACATGCACGATGTGGCACCGGGCGAGCCGGGTGAGATCGTCCATCGATCGCCACAACTGATGATTGGCTACTGGGGTGCGCCGGCTGAGACCGAAGCAGCGTTCGACGGCGGATGGTTTCACTCTGGTGACGTGGGCGTGATGGACGCTGACGGCTTCCTCTTTGTGGTCGATCGGCTGAAAGACGTCATCAATACGGGCGGCGTCCTCGTCGCGAGCCGCGAGGTGGAGGATGCGCTGCTGCGCCATCCTGCGGTGTCCGAGGCAGCGGTAATCGCATTATACGATGACGTGTGGGGTGAGGCTATTTCGGCGGTTGTGGTGCTGCGCGAAGGCAGCAGCGCCTCGGGCGACGCTCTGGTCGATTTCGCGCGCCAGTCGTTGGCACCCTTCAAGTTGCCCAAGCGCATCTTCTTCGCCGAAAGCCTGCCGCGCAACACCGCCGGCAAGGTGCTCAAGCGTGAGTTACGCAACACCCTTGCCGACAAGGGGCCCGCCGCGGCGGGCCTAGACCACTAACGGAGAACGCCCGCATGTCTTCGTCACATTCATTTCCGCTGCCTGCGCAGAGTGGCCTCTATTATGGCGGCAGCTGGCACGCGCCGCGCGCATCTCGCTTCGCGCCGACCTACAGCCCGGCCGATGGCCGCGAGATCGCGCGGGTCGCCTCCGGCGATGCGGAGGATGTCGATCTCGCCGTGCGCGCCGCAGCCGAAGGCTACGCTGTCTGGAAGCGGATCGAGCCGCTGGCGCGCGCGGCAGTCCTGCGCCAGGTCGCGAAGGTTATCCGGCAGAATGGCGAGGAACTGGCATGGCTTGATGCGCACAACGGCGGCAATCCCGTTCGTGAGCTCAAGGGCGACATCGCTGCTTCGGCGGCGCTGTTCGAGTATTTTTCCGGTCTCGTCACGGAGATGAAGGGCGCTTCGTTGCCGATGGGGCCAAACGCGGTGAACTTCTCCGTGCGCGAGCCGCGTGGCGTGGTCGCGCGTCTGGTGGCGTTCAATCACCCGTTCATGTTTACTGCGGCAAAGGCGGCGGCGCCGCTCGCGGCGGGCAACAGCGTTATCATGAAGCCGCCCGAGCAGGCGCCGCTCTCCGCGCTGCGCTTCGCCGAACTTGTCGGCGGACTCTTCCCACCCGGCGTCTTCACCGTGCTGCCGGGGGGACGTGATGTCGGGGAAGCGCTTGCCCGACACCCGGGCGTCGCGATGATCGGGCTGATCGGCAGCGTCGCGACGGGGCGCGCAGTCATGAAGGCGGCGTCCGACACACTCAAGCCCGTGATCTTCGAACTAGGCGGCAAAAACGCGCTCATTGCGTACCCGGACGCCGACCCCGACGCAGTCGCTGATGCGATGATCGGGGGCATGAATTTCGGCTGGTGCGGACAATCGTGCGGCTCCACCAGTCGTGCCTTCCTGCACGACGAACTCCACGACCGGGTCATCGAGCGCGTTCGCGCGAAGCTCGCAGGCGTGCGTCCAGGCGTGCCGACCGATCCGGATACGGTTATGGGCGCCATCGTCAGCAAGACGCAGATGGAGAAGATCCTGTCGTTCATCGACTCCGGCGTGACCGAGGGCGCCACGCTGCTGTGCGGCGGCCGTCGGCCAGACGATCGTGCACTGGCGGAAGGCTGGTTCGTGGAGCCGACCGTGTTCCACGGGGTGACGCCCGCGATGCGGATCGCTCGTGAGGAAATCTTTGGACCGGTCCTTGCCGTCCTGCGTTGGTCTGACCATGCGCAGATGCTCAGGGACGTGAATGCAGTCGACTACGGTCTCACCTGCTCAATCTGGACGGATGACCTGTCGACGGCGCATCGCACTGCGGCAGAAGTCGAGGCCGGGTTTGTATGGATCAACGAGGTTTCTAAGCATTTCATCGGCGCGCCGTTCGGCGGATACAAGCAGTCCGGAATTGGGCGTGAAGAATGCCTCGAGGAACTCCTAGCGTTTACGCAGGAGAAAAACATTCACGTCCGGCTGACGCCCGGGCGGTTCTTCGCATGACGGACGCGGAGCACTTCGATTACGTTATCGTCGGCGCGGGGTCCGCCGGATGCGTGCTGGCCGCGCGCCTTAGCGAGGATCCGGCATGCCGTGTGCTGCTTCTGGAAGCCGGCGGCTGGGATCGCGACCCCTTCATCCACGTGCCCTTCGCCTGGGGGCTGATGCACAAGCAACGTCGCCATGACTGGGGCTATGACACAGAACCGGAGCCCCATCTCGATGGCCGTGTGATCGACTGCATCCGCGGGAAAGTTGTGGGCGGCTCTTCGTCGATCAATGCGATGTTCTACGTGCGCGGACACAGCAGCGACTATGACCGCTGGGCGGCGTCAGGTCTGAAAGGGTGGTCTTGGGC
>JBMOGP010000290.1:0-4285 GCA_049318285.1 Hyphomonadaceae bacterium | reverse complement strand
CAAGCCAACTCTGCGAGCACTCGAGGCCTTCCGCGCCTGCTTCGACAAGGGCCTCCTGATCCGCGTCACCGGCGACATCATCGCTCTGTCACCGCCGCTGATCATTGAGAAGAGCCAGATCGATCAGATTGTGGATACGATCCGGGGCGTGCTCAACGGGCTGGAGTAAGCGTCGCCCGACGACTCACGAACAATTCTGAAGCCGTTCTCGGGCGTGGCTCCGCTCTTGTAGCTTCTATCTGACCAGAAAATCGAAATAGTTGTCAGGATACGGCTCTTGATTGAGCGTGAAGTGCCACCATTCTTCTTTCAGCGGCCGGAAGCCGTTCGCGACCATCACGTCCTGCAGCAGCATCCGGTTCGCACGCGCCTGCGGCGACACCTCAGGTTCGCTCGGCCATGAACGCGTGTCGAAGAGATCGTACGGCCCGCCCATGTCCAGCTCTTCCCCGCTGCGTACATCGACCAGCGTGACATCAAGCGTCGAGCCGCGCGAATGGCCCGAACGCTCCGCGAGATAGCCAAGCTCGAACAGCCGCGACTTGTCGACATTCGGATAGTAGTCGGCCTTGCGCTTCTGGTCGGCCGGGTCGCGCGCCCACGCTGCAAAGTCAGCGACGGCGCGGGCAGGCCGATAGCAATCGAAGGCTTTCAAGCCGAGGCCAAACTCCAAGAGTTTCGCCTGCACACCCGCAAGCGCCGCGACGGTGTCGCGCGTCAGAATGCAGACCGGCGCTTCGTAGCCAGTGATCGGGCGCCCTATGAAATTCTCGCTGCCCGCATAGCGGATCTCGACGACTAGGCGCGGGATCACCTTCGCAGCGTCGGCAAAACCTGAACGGTCCTGTCCGTCAGCCGGCAAGCCAGCGCACGCCGTCAAGACGCAGGCAAGGAAGCAGACAGAAACGAGACGCATACCCAACTGGATACCTGCCCCTGAATGAACCACGGTCGAGCGCGATGTCATTGGTACGCGAACTGGCGACCCCCGGCAACGCCGCACTGGCCAAAGCCTCAGCTTCGCCTAGGCTGGTTCCATGACACGATTTCTGAGCGGCGCGATCTCCATCATTCTCCTCGCATCCGCATGCGCCGCAGCGCCGCGCGGCTCCATGGCCGAAGTCCGCGTCGCCTTCGATCGCACAGGCATCCACAGTGCGACGGCGTCCGGCCATGCCGATCTCGCCGCCGGTCGCCTGATCCGCGCAGATGATCCTGTTCGTATCGCCTCGATCTCCAAGCTGGTCGTCGCCATCGGCGTGATGCGCCTCGTCGAGCAGGGCCTGCTGTCGCTGGACGAGGACGTGTCGGCCAAGCTCGGCTGGACCTTGCGCCATCCCGCCTTTCCCGACAGGTCCATCACCCTGCGCCTGCTGCTCTCGCATCGCACCGGCCTCACCGACAATGTGTCGTACGTCCTTCCCCTTGATACCTCGCTGCAGACCGTGCTCGCTGACCTGGCGGCGTGGGATCCAGACCACGGGCCGGGAGATCGCTTCGCCTACGTCAATTTCAATTTTCCCGTCGTCGCCTCCGTCATGGAGAAGGCAACCGGAGAGCGTTTCGACATGCTGATGCGCCGCCTGGTGCTGGCGCCACTCCGGCTGGACGCCTGTTTCAACTGGGACACCTGCAGCGACGCGGCCGTTGCCCGCGGCGTTGTGCTCTATCGCGACGGCGAACCTGTGCGTGACGACAATCACGGCGCACGACCCGAATGCTCCGTCACGCCGGCCGCAGACGGATCATGCGATCTCACCACGTGGCGGGCAGGCGCCAATGGTGCAACCTTCTCGCCGCAGGGCGGACTTCGCATCTCGGCGAACGGCCTTGCCGTGATCGGTCGCCTGTTGCTGGGGCGCGGCGAGGTCGACGGCGTACGCCTGCTGTCGCCCGCATCTGTCGATCTTATGCTGACGCCCCTCTGGACGTTCGACGGCGACAAGGACCAATCTTATGAGGTGGATACTGCGGATGCTACATCCGACGGCGTGTTCTGCGCCTACGGCCTCGCAACTCATACGCTGGCTACGCCGGTTTCAGGCTGTCGCGACGACCCGTTTGGAGACAGCGTCCGCCGCGTCGGACATTCCGGCGACGCCTACGGGCTCAAGTCAGGCCTGTGGGTGGATATGGCCGCTGGAACGGGCGTCGCTTTCTTTGCGACGGATGCTCCAGCCGACCCCGGCCGCCGCTCGGCCTTCTATGCGATCGAGGAAAAGCTGGTGACGGGCCAATAGCCTACGCCCGCGTCTCGATCCTCAGCAGGCGCGGCTCATCGGCGGTGATCTTGAGCTCGGCGATCTTCGCCAGCGCCTTCTCCACCGATGCGCGGGGGCACGGATGCGTCATGATCGCAACCGGCGCAGCCCCCGTGTCGCCTGCAGACTCCTGAATCAGCTTGTCGATCGAGACACCCGCCTCGGCCAGCTCCTCGGTCAGCGCGGCAAACATGCCCGGCTTGTCGGCCAGCTTGGCGCCGATGAAGAACGAACCCTGGTCGGTTGCGCTGTTTGCGGCGGTGATGATGGCCGAAAGCTCGCGCGATGGCTTGCCCAGCGGCGGCGTCGCCGGCCCCTCGAACAGGCGAGCAAGATCGCCCATCACGGCAGCCGCCGTCGGGCCTGAGCCTGCGCCGGGACCCGTGAACGTGAGCCGGCCCACAGGCTCGCCCTCGACGACCACGGCATTCAGCGGACCGTTCACGCTTGCAAGCGGATGGTCGCGCGACACCAGCACAGGCGCCACGCGACAGCGTACGCCGCCACTCGAACGATACGCCTCGGCCACCAGCTTGATACGATAGTCGAATTTGTTGGCGAGCGTGATGTCCATCGCCTCGATCTTGTCGATGCCCTCGACCTGAACCTGCGCGAAGTCCGGCTGCGCGCCAAATGCAATGGCGGCAAGGATCAGGACCTTATGTGCGGCATCTCCGCCCGAGACGTCAAGGAACGGATCGCTCTCGGCATAGCCAAGCCGCTGTGCTTCAGCGAGCACCGTCTCATAGGCAGCCCCGGTGCGGAGCATCTCGCTGAGGATGTAGTTGCACGTCCCGTTGAGAATGCCCGACACGCGGCTGACGATCACGCCCGACAGCGAGTTCTTGACCGCCCGCACAATCGGGATTGCGCCCGCGACGGCCGCCTCGAACAGCAGGTGGGCCTCGTGCTTCTCGGCAAGCGCAGCGATCTCCATGCCGTGCTCCGCGATCAGCGCCTTGTTGGCGCTGACCACCGACTTGCCCGAACGCAGCGCGGCTTCGACCGTCCGTTTGGCTGGCCCATCCGATCCGCCGACAAGCTCGACGACCACATCGATGTCGTCCGCCAGCGCCAGTTCGACAGGATCGTCGACCCAGCGGAATTTCGAGATGTCAACGCCACGGTTGCGGTTCTTGCTGCGCGCCGACACGGCAACGACTTCCAGCTTGCCCGGAAGCCGAAGCTCAGCCTGCCGTTCGATCAGCTTCAGCAGGCCCCCGCCCACCGTGCCGAGCCCTGCCACGCCGAGCCGCAGCGTTTTCCCCGATGCGCTCATCCCGCAGCCTTCCTTGCTATTGCAACCTCAGGTTTCGCCCTGGACTCTTTGTCGGGCTTAGTCTTCACGCCGTTCGCTTCCATGAACTTGCGAATATTGCGTGCAGCCTGACGGATACGCTGCTCATTCTCGACCAGCGCGAGCCGCACATAGTTGTCACCATGCTCGCCAAAGCCTGCGCCCGGCGCAACGGCGACGTGCGCTTCCTTGATCAGACGAAGCGAGAATTCGAGCGAGCCCAGTTCCTTGAACGGCTCGGGGATCGGGGCCCACGCGAACATCGATGCCTGCGGCTCCGGGATGTCCCAGCCCGCCCGGCCAAAGCTTTCGACCATAGCATTACGGCGCGTGCGATAGATCTCGCGCTGCTCATCTACGCAATCCTGCGGCCCGTTCAGCGCAGCCGCGGCGGCAACCTGCACCGGCGTGAAAGCGCCATAGTCGAGATACGACTTCACGCGCGCCAGCGCGGCGATCAGCTTCTCGTTGCCCGCGGCAAAGCCCACACGCCAGCCAGCCATCGCATAGGTCTTGGACATGGAGGTGACTTCAACCGCGATATCCTTCGCACCATCCACCTGCAGGATCGAGGGCGGCGGATCGCCATAATAGATTTCGGTATAGGCAAGGTCCGAAAGCACCCAGATCTCGTGCTTCTTCGCAAATTTCACGACCTCCTTGTAGAAGTCCAGATCGACCACCTGCGCGGTCGGATTCGCCGGATAGCAGACCACCATCGCGGTGG
>JBMOGP010000289.1:0-4286 GCA_049318285.1 Hyphomonadaceae bacterium | reverse complement strand
GCCGCCGAAGCCGGACTGACCAACATGAGAGGGGGCGGGCTGCAAGGCCCGCCCCTTCGCCTTTCAGTTGGCGGCGGTGATGGCGGACAGCACGATCTCGGCCTTATGGCCGAAGCCCTGGCCGTAGTCGAGCAGCGAGATGATGCGGGGCGTGATGCGGATCAGCGTCGTCTGGCTCATGTCGATGCTGCCCTGCTTCGCAAGTTGGCTGCCGAAGCGCTCCATCATCAGCATGCCGACCTTGGCCATCTCCTCCGGCACCGTCACGATCGCGGCGTCGCCAGCGAGCGACAGGCTGCGGATCGTGTCCCATGCGCGATAGGGCGCATTCACCGCGACGGAAACACGCGGGTCGCGCGCGATGTTCTCGGACTTCTGGCTGTGCGACCAGGTCCCGAAGTATAGCGTCAGCCCGTCGCTCACGAAGCTGACAGTCGTAGCCTGTGGCCATCCGTCGGGCCGGTTGGTTGCAACCGTGAGATCAAGCGCCTGCCCGAGAATGTCGAGCACGAGACTTTGCTGATCGCGTAAAATGGCCATTGCCTCTGTCTCCGATAAGCGCGGCAGCCTGCCCTCCCTGCCAAGCACGGACCTGATCCAGGTCAAGGCGACGATCAGTCGATGCCGGGCTGGGAGAAGCCTGGCCGGGCCATCTTCGCCTTGCTCTTCCCGAGATGGGCGATCAGCAGGCGCAGTTTCCTTGTGTCCGACTTGAAAGCGAGGTCGAGGATGTCGCCCACGATCGGGAGCGCGGCGATGCCGACGTCGATCCCCCAGTTGGCTGACATGCGGGCGAGCGTGAATTTCGAGATGCAGCAGCGTTTCGCTTGCTGAATGAGGTCGAGCCCCAGCGCGCCGGTGATGAGGTCGCCGACCGCGGGGACAAGACCGATAACGCTGTCGATGCCGAAACTCACGCCCGCGACGGTGAACTGACGATCCAGCAGCTTCTCCAGCTTGCGCAGCCGTTACACGTCCGCGTTGGCGTATGGCGGCAGGATTTCCGGGGGCACGGGTCTACGGCCTGAAAGGTTCGCGTGAACCTGCACTACGCGGCGGCCCGAAAAAGGTTCAAAAGCCACTGTGAGGCGATGGCGGCTGCGCGACCGGAGGGGTCGGCGCAAAAGGCGATCGTCCGCATCGGAGGCCTGATATGGATATCCGCGAACAGCTGGCGCGCGACCTTCTGGGCGCCCCCTATGGGGAGCTGAGCCAGCAGAGGCGCAGCGTGATCGATCTGATCGCCGACCAGAAGCCGAGCGGGCTCGCCCCTGTGCTGGATCACGACAAGGCAGGCAAATTCGGGGAGAGGCTGGCCGACCTGGTCGCGCGGGTCGGCGGCTCGTGGGGGTTCATCATTGCGTTCGGGGCAATCCTTGCGTTGTGGGTCGGCGGCAATGTGATGCTGGCGACGCGGGCGTTCGATCCCTACCCCTTCATCTTCCTCAACCTGATGCTGTCGATGATCGCAGCAATCCAGGCGCCGATCATCATGATGAGCCAGAACCGGCATGGCGCGATCGACCGCGCCGCGGCCGAGCACGACTATATCGTGAACCTGCGCGCGGAGCTGGAGATCATGCTGCTGCACGACAAGCTGGATACACTGCGCGAGCGCGACATTCTGGGTCGGACGGATGCGATCAGCGCGCAGTTGAAGCAGCTGTGCGAGGATGTGGCAGAGATCAAGGCGCGGCGCTGAACGCGGGTCCGCCTGCTTCACAGCCGGCCATCTCCGTCCGCTTCGCCGCCACATCCGCAGCCTTCTGCGAGGGAGGGCTTCCCCCTGCAGCTACTTCCACGCAGCCGATTGCTTGCGGGCGATGCGGACGAGGTCACCCATCGAGTGGTCCACGTCGATGAGGTGGAGGCCCCAGTTCAGGTCAGGGCCGGTGGCGCGCATGATCTCGCCAGCGAGCTCGTCGGTGCGGGCGTCGGCGGGATCGGGCGTGACCGTCATTTCGAGGAAGTGATAGTCGCCGTTCTGGACACACTTCGTCGAGATGAGACCGGGGACTTTGACGAAAGGCGTGGTGATGGTCGGCTGGGGTTTGGCCCAGTCGGGCTGGTTCGGACCGGCCGAGCCGTTCAGGAACCCCCTGGTCATGAAGTAGGAATCAGGGACGCCCTGCCCACTGGCGAGGTTTGCGGGGTTGTTGCAGGCGGCAATGTTGCCGCCGGCTGCCTTTGCAAAGCGCGCGGTGTCCGGCGGCGGCAGCGTGTTGCGGAACGACGCATAGGAGATCACGCAGCCTGTCTGGTCTTCGGCGCGACAGAGCGGGATCGACTTGTAGGTGCCGCCGGTGTCCTTGCCGGGCTGGACCAGCACGGTAGAGCCCAGCAGCATCGCCGAGACGAACTGCTTCTGCGCGGGCTTGCCCTCGATCTCGTTGGCGATAAGGCGCGCAAGAACGCCAGCGCCCTGGGAGTGGCCAATGAGGATCACGCCGCGGCCGTTATTCTCGTTCGCCATGTACCAGTTCCAGGCGTCAAGCACGTCGTTGTAGCCACCAACACCGGCGGGGAGACGCTCGCCGATTGGCTGCGGGCCGCCGCTGGCGATGCGCAGCGCGGTGAGCGTGGTCTGGCGATAGATCGGCGCAAACTGGCGGCAGACAGAGCCGAAGCGGGCGAACTGCAGCTTGATGTCCTCGATCTCCATCTTGTCGACGGTCCAGTCGGACGCCCAGGTCTTGTCGTCGGAGACGGTGGGATAGACGAAAAAGCAGTCAACCTTCGGATCGGTTGCTGCCTTGAATTTCTCGACCTTGGTCTTGCCGTCCGTGCCGATGATGGTGGCGTCGAGGTTGATCTTGCATTTGTCGTCGGCGATGCCGGGGCGGCAGAGCCAGAGCGAGGGGTTCGCGAAGTCTGCGTGCGCGATGTCGAGGGCGGGGAGCGGCTGGGGCGCGCGTGTAGGGACGGACGGCGGGCCGCTGGTGCAGCCGCTGATCAAGGCCACGGCCAGCGCGGCGCTCGCGATGTGTTTACGCATTGGTTGTCTCCCGCGATGCGGATCATCGTCCGCTTGTGTGCGGCAGGTAATGCCTAAGCGTGTAGGCGGGCAAGGGGGGTGAGATCGCGCCCATCGTGTACGGACTTTAGACCTATCGCCTGGACCGCACAGCGGACGAATTGATCGCCGTCGCGATCGACTCGCCGGAGGGGCCCGGCATGCTGATATCTGGGACACTCCTCGGGGGCGGCAATCGCTTACCTGACCTCTTGCATCATGGTCGTGTCGATCCCGATGCTGCTTCGCGGGGACTCAGACTTCTTCCTCGCCACCGTCACGAGCGTGCGCGCGGTCAGGCGAAATCCCGGACCGATGGCCTTATGGGCGCTGATCATCGCAGGTCTTACCGCAATTTCAGTCGGAACGGCCTTCGTTGGCCTGATCATCACATGTCCAGGGCCGGGCCTGGCAAGCTGGCACGGTTACCGCGATCTGGTGGTTTCAGCGCCGGGAGACGACGCGCGCAGATGAGGACGCCGCGCCTTACACAGCGCGGTGTGCTTCGGGATGCACTACCCCGCCGTCGGGCAATTGCCCGTCAGCGCCTCGCCGGCGAACGCCTTCTTCACGAAGGGGGTCGAGTCCGCGAGGGAGCCGTTAACGGCGCCGGAGTGGTCGAGGTCGGGGTAGACCTTGTGCTGGATCACGCTGCCGGCGGCGCAGGCATCCTTGAAGAGGCGTGCCTGGCCGGCGGGCGGGACGTCGGCGTCCTTGCCGCCCGTGCCCATGAAGACAGGGCCTTTCGCCTTGAGCGATGAATAGGCCATCAGCGGGAAGAACTTCGCCATCGCCGGCGTCGGATCGTTGGTGAACATCGTCGCCTGGCTCATCTTTTCGGCTTCGATCTTCGTCCAGGTGTCCATCAGGCACTGGGTGCGGGTCGACTCGAAGAAGGGGCGCGCAGGAAGCGATGCGTAGTCCGCGATCTTGAACAGCGGGTCGGCCTGTTCGGCGAGGTACATGATGTACATCGAGTAGGTGAGAAGGCCGGAGACCGCTTCGGGATCGCGAACAGCGGGCGCGGTGTCATTCGTGAAGTAGGGCGTGCCAGTGGCGACGGTACCGCGGATGTCGAGTTCGGGCGCGTAGGTCGCCGCCTCTCCTGCTGTTGCGAACGCTGCGCCGCCGCCCTGGCTCTGGCCGACGAGCACGACGGGCTTGCCGATGTTTAGCGCAGGATCGCCCTGCACGGCGCGGATGGAGTCGAGCACGGAGTAGGCTGCGGGGCGCGTTGCGAGATAGGGGTGGCCGCCGGGCGTGCCGAGGCCCT
>JBMOGP010000288.1:0-4296 GCA_049318285.1 Hyphomonadaceae bacterium | reverse complement strand
TCCTGGCGCATGGTGGATGACATAGCCGATCCAGTTGTTGCCGGCCTCGGTCGCTCCAACCTGCGCCGCCTTCATGAAGACGATGCGCCGCGCGGCGTTGCCCGGCGAGAGCGCATCCATGATGGCGCGCATGTAGGGCGTGCGATCGGTGCGATAGCGCCCGGGCTCGGCCGAAGCACGCGGGCTCAGGAACCGGTGCCGATCCGCCCATTCCGAGACGTTGAGCGCAGGATCGGGTGTCAGCCCATCGCGCCAGGCGCCGGTGAGCGCATCGACCCCTTCGAAGGCGAACAGCTCCTCAGACCGACGGTCCGCGTCAGCGAAAATCTGTGGCGACCTCGGCGAGATCGGCGAGGTGCGCTCGGACATGGGCCTCCAGAACCTTCTGCATCGTGTGTGCCTCGAGGTCGAGCTCCGCTGCCATCAATGCCGCGATCCGTGCGGGCCAGTTCGCCCACGCATCGCGCTCCTCGCGCGCCAGTCGAAAGACGAGAGCCGTGGCCCGCGCCCGGTCGATGACCTCGCCCTTCATGCGCTGCAGACGCAGACGCCGTTCCTGTGCCTTCAGCACCTCGTTGGCGGTCTTGGCCTGGAGGAACGTGGTTCCGCCACCAGCCGGCGACGGCGCGATCCCGCTTTCGCGCAGCGTGTCGCCGACGGCGGACAAGGCCGCATCGGGAACGGGCTTCAGCTTGGCTTCACCGCCATCGCGCCGCTGCTTCGAGGGGTCGGTCATGGACGCGCGGCGCGCATCGCTGGCCCGCGCATCGATCGAACCATCGGCATGCAGGACCAGCCGTCCCGACGTCTTCGCCTTCTGGATCGCACCCCGCGACAAGCCGACATGGGACGCGTACTGGCGCTCGCTCATGCCCTGCATGTCAGCTCCAAAAACATAATGATTTGATGCACTTATTGCCTTGATAAGCGTCCGGGACAGAGCCTGTATGGGGTCACGAACCAAGGAGATCCCGGATGACCAGCGCAACCCAAAACGCCAAAGCCCTCGACGCCTTCGTCGCCCGCAAGGTCGAGATCGACGCCATGCTGGCGCGGCTTGCCGCCCTGAGCGACGAGCATTTCGATGTCCATCCGGACGAGGTGCATTGGGGCCACGTCGGGACGCTCGCCCACTACGCCGAACTCTTGAAGCGCATTACCGACAGCGCCTTCCGCGAAGGCGAACACGCCGAATGATCCGGCCAACCTCCGCGCCAGCCCCGCGAGAGTGGGGCTTGGCCTCGTAGAAGCGCCGCGATGGTCGCGCCGCTCTCGAACCGGAGGTTCCGATGACCCAGCTTTCCGACACCCAAGCCATCATCCTGAGCGCTGCTGCACAGCGACCCGAGCGCATCGCCCTGCCGCTGCCCGACAGCCTGCGCGGTGGCGCAGCCGCCAAGGTCGTCGGCACGATGATCGCGAAGGGCTTGCTGCAGGAGGTCGAAGCAAACTCACGACGTGGCGAACCGGTCTGGCGCGAAACCGGCGACGGCCATGGAACGACGCTGGTCGCGACGGATGCTGGTCTTGCCGCCATCGGCATCGAGCCGGATGAAGCCGAAACCGCGCCCGCGAGCGCGCCCGAAGCGCCGCCGGAGGATCGCGCGCCGGATGGCGACGCCGAAGCCGCACATTCGACGCGCACGCCGCGGGCGGGGACCAAGCAGGCCGCGTTGATCGCCATGCTGCGCGCGCCGGACGGCGCAACCATCGTGGAGATCACGGCGGCCACCGGCTGGCAGGCCCACACGGTGCGCGGCGCGATTGCCGGGGCGCTGAAGAAGAAGCTCGGTCTCGACGTGACGTCCGAGAAGGCGGAGGGGCGCGGGCGGGTTTACCGGATCGGCTGACAGCCAAACTCCTCGACGCGCATCGATAGTGGCGCTATATTCGCACTGAATTCGATGCGCGTCAGGAGGCCTGCCATGAACATCACCGAGGACATCAGCCCGCTGACCGAGTTCAAGCGGGAATCGGCGCGCATGATCGCGCGCATCAAGGAAACCGGGCGACCGCAGATCCTGACCGTGAACGGCAAGCCCTCGGTCGTCGTGATGGACGCGGCAGCGTGGCAGGAGATGCAGGACCAGCTCGACTACGCCGAGACCGTCGCCGGAATCCGCAAGGGTCTGACGCAGGCCCGCGCCGGTGAAGGCATCGAGGCCGGGCGCTTCTTCGACGGGCTTGCCCAATCGAAATGACCGCGCCACTGCCCGTGATCATCACGCCGAACGCGGCGAATGATCTGACTGAATCATGGGTCTGGCTTCGTGAACGCAACCCGAGGGCTGCGGACGAATGGCTGTCGGGCATCAGGGACACGATCCTGCGCCTCGGTACGATGCCCGAGGCGCATCCGATTGCGCCCGAGTCGCAGGCCTTCGAACTGCCCATCCGTCGTGCTCTCTACGGCCGGGCAACCCGCTGGCGCATCTACTATGCCGTCATCGACGGGGTGGTGCAGGTGCTTCACGTGCGCCACGGTCGTCGCAGCGACTGGCAACCCTGATCCGTTCGAACAGCCGTCGCAGCGCGAATGACCGGGCAATGCTCACCACGGTGAAGATCGCGCCGATCGTCAGGTTCTGTTCAAGCGTCGTGTGCAGTCCAAACAGGGGGAAGACAAGCATCTGCGTGCCGACGGCAAGCCCGTAGCCCACTGCGACGTTGGCGAGAGACTCGACCAACGACATGGCGTGCGACTGCTTCGTACAATTCCCTTCGGTTTGTCTCATGTCGGAACCACGAGTAATGCTGATGGGATGCGCATCATGATCAACAGGCGTACAGCCATGGTCTTGCCTGCAGCGATGATCGCGACGGGTCTCGAATGGAGCCGATCCTTGGCCGCAACGACCGAAGTAATCGACGACCTGAGTCAGAAGTCGCCGCGTGCGAGCAACGGCGCTGCCTGGGAACTCGTCGCTGATCGGGTCATGGGCGGTGTCTCGAACGGCACGATGCGGCGCACGGTTGTTCGAGGCCGGGCAGCAATTCAGATGCAGGGCGATGTGAGCCTCGAAAACAACGGTGGGTTTATCCAGATCGCGCTTGACCTCGCGCCCGACGGGGCCGCGATCGATGCAAGCCGATGGGCAGGCATCGAGATCGACGTCATCGGCAACAATGAAAGCTACAATCTGCACCTGCGCACGGCGGAACTAGCCCGGCCCTGGCAGTCCTATCGGCAGAGCTTCATTGCAAGACCTGAGTGGCAGACCGTTCGGTTGCTTTTCGCCGACTTCGAGGCGCACCGGATCGACGCATCGCTCAATCTTTCAATGCTCCGCCGTATCGGCATCGTCGCGATTGGCCGCACCTTTCGTGCCGACATTGCGATTGGTGGCGTCCGCTTCCACAGCTGATCGGGCAGTGTTGGCTGCCTTCGAGCCCGCAGCCTGCAACCGCTCGGTTCTCACCTGTGCAAATGTTCGACCGTCGCCATCGAGGATCGCCCAGCGCCCGGTGTCGGCCTGCCAGCGTTCGATGGCCACGTCGACATAGGCCGGGCTGATCTCCATCGCGAAGACGCGGCGGTCATTGCCTTCGCCCGCCATGATCTGCGAACCCGAACCGGAGAACGGCTCGTAGCAAAGTCCACCGCGCGCCACATGCTGGCGCATCGGGATCCCGAACGCGTCGAGCGGCTTCGGCGTCGGGTGATCGGGCCGGTCGTCTTTAGCGAAACCCGGCAGCGCCCAAGTCGAGGCCAGCGTTTCCTCTGCCACTTTCGGCGGCCGGTTCGGGCGACGCCAGCCCATGAAACAGGGCTCGTGCTTCCAGAGGTAGTGCGACCTTGTCAGAACTCCGCGGTCTTTCACCCAGATGATCTGCTGGTGGACGAACGCGCCCGCTTTCTCCCAGCAGGCCTCCAGCATCGCCTGGCGGCGAGAGGCATGCCAGCAATACCAAGCGGCGTCTTCCGCAATGGCTTCATCGATGGCGGCGCGAATGAAGCCGTCATACAGCTCTGCGCCTTGGCTGCTGTCATCCCAGGTCACGCCGTAGGATGGCGACCAGTCCTTGTTGCGGGTCGGATGGTTCGAGCCGTCGTAGTCGACGAGATAAGGCGGGTCGGTGGCGAACAGGATGGCCCGCTCGCCATTCATCAGGCGGCGGACATCTGCGGCACTCGTGCTGTCGCCGCAGAGCAGCCGGTGATCGCCCAGCGTCCACAGATCGCCTGTCCGCGATGCCGGATTGCGCGGTGGTTCCGGGATCACGACGGGCGCGACGCCAGCGCCGTCAGCTGCCTCTGAGCCTGGTTCCATCGCAAGCAGCCGGTCGAGTTCGCCA
>JBMOGP010000287.1:0-4297 GCA_049318285.1 Hyphomonadaceae bacterium | reverse complement strand
CTTGGAGGCCGGGTGTCGGCGCTTCGTACGCCGCGCACCAAGGATGCGCTTGCGGCGCTGGTTGCGGCGGATGTTGTTGCTGCGGATGTTGGCGCTGATCTCTGCGCGTCCTACGACTTTCTGCGCGGCGTTGAGCACAGGATCCAGATGCTGAACGACGAGCAAACTCACCAGCTTCCCAACGCGTCTGATCGTCGTGAATCTGTTCGGGCGCTTTGCGGTTATGGCGATGCAGGATCCTTCGACCACGACGTTGCCTGTGTACGCCAGCGCGTCCACGGCATTTACTCCAACCTGTTTGCTGCGGAGGAACGGATTTCAGGCGAGGCGGGCAACCTCGTTTTCACCGGCGTCGACGACGATCCCGGGACAGTTGAGACGCTGCAGAAGCTGGGCTTCAGCGACCCCTCTCACGTAATCCATGTCTTTCAGCAATGGCACAGGGGCGGCATACCCGCGACGCGGTCGGCGCGCTCGCAGCAGTTGCTGACGTCACTTGGGCCTCGGCTGTTGGAGGCTATGTCAAAAGCGGGCGAGCCGGATGCGGCGTTCCAGCGTTTTCTCGAGTTCTTTTCTGCGCTGAAATCGGGCGTGCAGGTGATGTCGCTGATGCTGGCGGAACCGGCGCTCACACGCGAGATCATCCGCACGATGGCGTTCGCGCCCAAGCTCGCCGCTGATCTGGCCCGACGCCCGGCCCTAATCGACGCGATGCTGGAGCCCTCATTCCGTGCGCCGGCCAGTGGCGACCGACCAGGCGACCGCGAAAGGCGCCTTCGCGCGCAGCTTGACCGTTCGGATGATTTCGAGGCCAGGCTCAACGCCGCCCGCCGTTTCCATCGTGAGGAGGCCTTCCGGATCGGCTACCAGTTGCTGCAGGGTGCCCTCAGCGCGCCCGACGCCGGGCTCGCCTATGCCGACCTTGCCGACGCTTGCGTAAGTGCACTGGCATCCACGTGCGAGCAGGATGTATTGTCCCGCTTTCCCGGTTCCATCGGCCGCTGGTCCATCTGCGCGCTCGGCAAGTTTGGCGGCCGTGAACTTACCTCAACTTCTGACCTCGATCTCATTCTCATCTACCAGCCAGACGACGTGGCCGGGACCAACCTTGCCGCACGGTTTGTCCAGCGTCTCGTCGCCGCCCTGTCTGCGCCAACCGAAGAGGGGACGCTGTACGAGGTTGATCTCCAGCTTCGTCCCTCGGGCAAGGCGGGTCCGGTGGCTGTGAGACTGTCATCATTCGAACGCTATTATAGGGAGGATGCTTGGACGTGGGAGTTCATGGCGCTGACACGAATCCGGCCAGTCGCCGGAGATGAGGATCTCGGCCGGAGGATCGTCGAGCTGGCGCGAGAGGCGTTGTGCCACAAGAGCGCTGACCCTAAGATTACTGAAGACGTTGCCGACATGCGCCGCCGTATGGCGCGGGAGCGGAGGCCGCGGTCGGTATGGGATGTGAAGCTGGCGCCCGGCGGACTTGTCGATATCGAATTCGTGATCCAGCACGCTATCCTGCGCTCAGCCAACGATGCTCCTGGCGCCATCCAGCCAGGCTCGCTTGACGCCGTAAAGGCGTTGGCTGGGGCTGGGGCGCTCGCTCCAGCGGCGGCCGCAACGCTCATTGAGGGGCTGACTTTCCAGTTGCATCTGCAGCAGGCGTTTCGCATCGCAACTGGCGACCAGTTCGATCCCGAATCGGCTTCCCCGGGTCTCAGGGCATGGTTGGCCAATCATCTGGGGCTAAAGGAGTTTTCAGCACTCGAGTATCGGCTCGCGGAGGTGCAGGACGCAGTAGCTGCCTTGCGAAACCGAATGCTTGGGCCCCTGACGACGGATCAGGAGATGCCATCCGTTTGAAGACCGGCTGAACCTGACATGATGCTGGTACGGTCGTTGACGTTGCCGTGAGCAGGAAACGCTCGGCAAATGCGGGCCCACGATGCATAATGTGGAGAGCGGATTACTTGCAGATCATTCTGCCGTTCGTCACGGCGCGCCGTTGCGCGGAGTTGGCTTTCAGGCCATGCGGGACCCAGACGAGGACCTCGTTCGACGTGTCGGCGCCGGCGACAGACGCGCGGCGGCAGAGATCGTTCGTCGCCATCTTCCGCGAATGGTCGGCCTTGCCCGCCGAATGCTGGGCGATGCCTCCGAAGCCGAGGATGTTGCGCAGGAGGTGTTCCTGCGCGTCTGGAAGCATGCCGCCGCGTGGAAGCCAGGCGCCGCCAAGTTCGAAACATGGATGCACCGCGTCGCAATGAATCTCTGCCTTGACCGGTTGCGCCGAGTCGGCCGCAATGCGGGCGATGTACCGCCCGATACGGTGGACGACCGGGCGTCGGCGACGCGCGCGCTCGATGAGCGCCAGCGCCGCGAGCGCGTGCGGGACGCCTTGCAGAAACTGCCTGAGCGGCAGAGAGCGGCCTTGGTCCTGTGTTACTATCAGAACAGGACGAACATTGAAGCGGCGGAAATCCTCGGCGTCAGCGTTGATGCTCTTGAGAGTCTGCTGTCGCGGGCGCGCCGGACGCTGAAATCGGCCCTTGCTGCCGAACGGGCGGACCTTCTCAGCGGGCTGGAAACGGGTTGAGGGTGGAATGAACGAAGCGCGTTTCATGGAATTGCTAGGCGTCTATGGCGCGGACCTCGTCCGCTGGCCGGACGATGATCGTGGCTCGGCTGCCGCTTTCCTCGAGATTGCGCCGCACCGAATCAAGGATATCTGGGAGAGCGAGCGCTCGATCGACCATCTTCTCGCGCTGGAAAAGGATGGTCCCGCCTCGATTGCCCTTGAGACCCAAATCCTGTCCACCGCGCCTGTGCGCCGGTCGTTGATTAGCCGGTCGCCTGGCGGAAGCCTCTGGTCGCTGCCCAAATGGGCGACGGGAGGTGCGCTGGCTGCCTCACTGGCGCTTGGATTTGCCGTTGGCTACGCTGGTGAGCCGCGTCGGAGTGCGGAGACCGATTATGCGAGCATGCTTACGATCTCGAGCAGCGGCGGCGGATCGATGTACCTGACGGCCATGAACGACGGCGGACACTGATCGCCGATGATATCCAAAGTGTCCATTTTTCTGGTTGTATCTCTCGTCACGAACGCTGTGCTGATCGGCGTCGTCGGCGGGCGGTTGCTCAGTCCGTCCCAGCCGGGCGAACCGACCGTCCAGATGCAGCTTGAGCGGTACGGCCCGACATCGGACGTCGTGAACGCGGCCTGGAGGCAGCTTCCCGAAGGTGATCGCACCGTGCTTCGTCAGGAGCTGCGTGAGCGCTGGGTCGCGATGAGCGTCGAGCGCAAGCGGCTCAGCGATGCAGGCAGGCGAGTCTACGAAGCAGCTTTTGAGGAACCGTTCGATGAGACGGAGCTGCGTGACGCCGTCGCGCTCTTCCAGCTGCGCGAGAACCGGTTGCAGCAGGCGGCCGAAGATATCCTGATCAGCCATCTCGGAAAAATGCCGCGTGAGGCGCGCGCAACTGCAGCCGTTGGGCTGCTGACCCCGTTCAATGCGCGGATGCAACGCGCCGACGATCAGAAGCCAAGGGTCGGCGCGCCAGCGGAAGGCTCGGCAGCCTCACCGCCAAAGCTGCCCGGTGCTGCGCCACGATCCAACTGACATGCTGCGGCTCAGGCCGTCTCGTGGCTTTTTGCGCGTGTGGGCGCCGTGTCGGCGGCCGGTGACGCCCTTGCGATCGGCAGAAAAATCGAGACCTGGGTTCCTTTGCCGAGCTCGCTTTCGATCAGCATCCGGCCGCCATGCATCTCGGCGAACGATTTGGTGAGCGCGAGACCAAGCCCTGTGCCGCGGATGTTCCGTTCCTTCGACTCGGGGGAGTTAACCTGCTCAAAGGGCTGCGCCAGACGGGGCAGATCTTCGGATGATATACCGATCCCGTTGTCCTTCACGCGGATCGCAACCCAGCCATCCTCCTCAGTCACGGTAACGCGAATCTCGCCGCCGGGGTCGGTGAACTTGATCGAGTTGGTGATCAGGTTGAACGTCATCTGCTTGATCGCGCGGTGATCGCCGGTGATATCGGGCACATCATCGTCCGGATCGAATATCAGAGCCACTTCGCGATCCGCCGCTCGTCGTCGCGAGAGCTTCACGGCGCCGTCGACGGCATCGACGGGATCGATCCGCGCCGCGGACAAACGCATCTTGCCAGCCTCGAACTTCGACATGTCGAGGATATCGTTGATCATCTCCTCAAGATGCTTGGCTGCATGCATAATCACTTCGGCGTATTCCTTGTAGCGCTCGCTGCCGAGCGGCCCGTAGATTTCGTTGGCCATCAT
>JBMOGP010000286.1:0-4307 GCA_049318285.1 Hyphomonadaceae bacterium | reverse complement strand
CCGGCACCAGCTTCTGCTGTGCGACGTCCTTCTGGAAATAGCGATCCGCCGACCCACGCCCCATCGCGCCAAGCGATCCCATGCCACGGTAATCCTTGTACGGGCGCCCCTCATAGAGGAACACCTCGCCTGGCGCCTCCTCCGTGCCCGCCAGCATCGACCCCATCATCGCTGACGAAGCGCCTGCCGCCAGCGCCTTGGCGAAGTCGCCCGAGAACTTGATGCCGCCATCCGCGATCACCGGCGTCCGCGTCGATTCCGCAGCCTTCGCGCAATCGGCAATTGCCGTCAGCTGCGGCACGCCCACGCCCGCAACGATCCGCGTCGTGCAGATCGAGCCTGGCCCGATCCCCACCTTCACCGCATCCGCGCCTGCATCGATCAACGCCTTGCAACCATCGCCGGTTGCCACGTTGCCCGCGATCACCTGCACGCGGTTCGACAGCTTCTTCACCCTTTCCACGGCCATCAGCACGGCTTTCGAATGCCCATGCGCCGTATCAATCACCAGCGCATCCACGCCCGCATCGATCAGGGCCTGACTACGCTCGAACCCAGCATCACCCACGGTCGACGCCGCCGCCACACGCAGCCGCCCCTGCTCGTCCTTGCAGGCGTTGGGGTTCGTCTGGCTCTTCTCCATGTCCTTGACGGTCAGCAGCCCGACGCAGCGCCCGTCTTCGTCCACTACGATGAGCCGCTCGATGCGATGCTTGTGCAACAGCCGTCGAGCCTCTGCGGGGTCAGCCCCAACACGGATCGTAACAACCTTCGTCGTCATCAACTGCGACACCGGCATGCTCTCGTCTTCGGCAAACCGCACATCCCGATTGGTCACAATGCCGAGCAGCTTGCGCGGCACGCCCTCCGGCCCCGGCTCCACAACCGGGATTCCAGACACCCGCAGCCGCTCCTTCAGCACGCGCAGCTGACGAAGTGTCACGTCCGGCGTCACCGTAACCGGATTGATCACCATTCCGCTCTCGAACCGCTTGACCCGGCGCACCTGCTCGGTCTGCTCCTCAAGAGAAAGATTGCGGTGGATGACACCGATCCCGCCGAACTGCGCCATGGCGATGGCCAGCCCTGCCTCGGTCACGGTGTCCATCGCCGCCGACACGATCGGGACATTGATCGCTATCTCCCGCGTCAGGCGCGAGCGAATTTCCACCTCGCCGGGAATGACTTCGGACGGGCCCGGCTCCAGCAGCACGTCGTCGAACGTAATGGCCTGGCGGATGCGGATTGAGGGCGGCTGCTGTTCCATAGACCCGTCTATCGATTCTCTCCTGCCTTGGGAAGTGGCCTCGAACGCCGCACTTGCCGACCGTGAGCCGACGCGCCACCAATGTGTTGGGCCCGCGCGTCCGAGGGAACTTCATGATGCCATCCGGTGTCTATGCAGTCATTTTCGACCTCGACGGCGTGCTGACCTCAACCTCGGTCCGCCACGAACAGTCATGGGCCGACGCCGCCCGCACCTTCAACATCCCCGTCACCGTATCCGCCCTCCGCGCCACGCGGAGCATTCCGCGCGCCTCCAGCCTCGCCGCCCTCCTCGCCCACGCCGACATCCCCCTGACCCAGGCAGACCGAAACGCCATCATGACGTTCAAGAACAGGCGCTACAAAGAACTCATCGCCGGCCTCCAGCCGACCGACGCCTTCCGGGGCGCCCGCGAAGCCCTGGAGCGCTGCCGCGCCCTCGGAGCCCGCACAGCAGTGGCATCCGCCAGCCTCAATGCCCGCGACGTTCTGGACCGACTGGCGCTTCTGCCACTTGTCGACGTCGTCGCCGATCCGAGCAAGGCCGAACCAAAACCCAGCGCGGAAATCTATCGCCTGGCCTGCGCCGCCCTGGGCGCCGTACCGCAACATACCGTCTGCATCGAAGACGGCGCCCTGATGATCGCCAACCTCCGCGCAGAGGGCCTCTACACAGTCGGCATCGGTGAAGAGCCGCTCAGAGCGCACGAGCAGTTCAAGTTGATTGCTGAGTGGGATGTGGAAGCGACGATCGCGCTTCTGGGGCGCTGAGGGCTACGACGCCTTTCGAAAGGGAGTTAACTACCCCCGAAACCCGCGCGCAATCACGAAAGTCTCCGGGCTCTCGCTCCGGCTCGAGGGCGGCTTCCAGTGCCGTACATCATCGAAGTTCGACTTCAGCTGTTCCAGCAAAGCGCCCTGCGCCCCGCCCTGGAACACCTTCGCCACGAATGCGCCACCCTTCACCAGGTTCTCGACCGCGAATTGCGCCGCCGCCTCCGCCAGCCCAACCGTACGCACGTGGTCCGTCTGCTTGTGCCCGACCGTGTTCGCCGCCATGTCGGACAGCACCAGCGTAGGCTTGTCGCCCAGTGCAGCGATGAGCTTCTCCGTCATCCCCGGCTCGGTAAAGTCGGCCATGAAGATCGTCGCCTCGCCGATCGGCGTCACCGGCAACAGATCGATCCCCACAACCCGCGCAGCGCCGGTCTCGATCACGACCTGCAGCCACCCGCCCGGCGCCGACCCGAGATCGACCACCCGCGCGCCGCGCTTCAGCACGTGAAACTTCTCGTCGATTTCCTTGATCTTGTAGGCCGCCCGCGCGCGATACCCAGCGTCCTGCGCCTTGCGCACATACGGATCGCGCAGCTGCCGGTCGACCCATTCGCGCGACGATTTGGAGAGCGTCTTCTTGCGCACTTTCTCCTTCTTGGTCATCGAGCGGCCGCTCGAAGCCGTGCGGGCGTCCATCGGCGCCTTCCAGCGGCGCTTGCCCTCGGCGTCTTCCTCGACTGTCATTCCGCAGCTCCCGCATTGGCAGGCGGCTTCGCCCTTTGCGTACCGCCACCACGACGGCGGCTCCGGCTACGCTGCTCCGTGTTCGCGCCATGCATCATCGACAAAAGGATGCCTTCACGCAGCCCCCGGTCGCCCACGCGCAGGCGATCGGATGGCCAGATATCGAAAATCGTCGTCAGGATCGCCATTCCCGGCAGCATCAGCTCGGATCGCCCGCCCGCAAGACATGGCTCAGCCGCGCGCTGCTCAGGCGTGGCGTCGCGGAGGCGCGCGATCGTCTGCATCAGCGCCATCCGATCGAGCCACGCGCCATCGACTGCCGACCGCAGATAGCGATCAAGACCCATGTGCACGGCGGCGAGGCTGGTCACTGTCCCCGAATTCCCGATCACCTGACCCCGCCCCACCCTGAACAGCGGCCCGAACCTCCTCGCCGCATCATTGGCGCGCATCAGCCCCGAGACATGCTCAACCATCCGCGCATAGCGATCCTCGCCTTCGAAGCTCTCGCTCAGCGTCACTACGCCCACCGGGAAGGACGCCCAGCCAAGGATAGGCGCACGCAGCGCGCATCCCTTGACGCCGCGCGCCGCCGCAGACCTTGCGTCGATCCAGGACAGCTCCGTCGATCCGCCACCAATATCGATCACCAGCGCAAAGTCGGATGCCGGATCAACCAGATCGAGCGATCCAAGCAGCGCGAACTTTGCTTCTTCCTTCGGCGAGATCGTTTCCATGTTGAGACCAACGCGCCGTCGCACTTCACTCACGAACGCCGGGCCATTGCTGGCCTGGCGGCACGCCTGCGTCGCGATGAATCGGGCATGCACAGGCTTGTGCTTCTTCACCTTGTCCGCACACTTCTTCAGCGCGTCCATCGCGCGGCTCATCGCCAGATCGGACAGCCGGCCAGAGGCTGCCAGCCCTTCGCCAAGCGCGACGATCTGCGAATAGGAATCGATAATGCGCAACCCACCGGATGCCGACTTCTCGGCAATCAGCAGGCGACAATTGTTCGTACCGAGGTCCAGCGCCGCATAAGTCTGAGCAGCGCCGCCAGACCGGCCCGGCGGCTTTCCGCGCCGGGATCGGGTGGGCTTCGCCATGGAATGGTCCGTGATGTTGTTGCGACAGCCATAGCCCGTTCCGCAGGCGATGGCACGCAACATCATGTGTTTACTGTCATGGCCTGTTGCGGGCGGTGTTTTCCTGCGTCTAATGGCGGCCAAGGCAAGGGCGGACGACGCGCTGCATGGCGGCGCACCCGAGAATCGCTTGCGCTGGCTGGGCAATTTCGCGCGAGCAAGACGAGGGGCATCGCGACAGATGGATATCAACAAGGCGGCCAAGTTCGGAATTGGCCAGCAGGTGCGTCACCGTCTCTTCCCGTTCAGGGGAATTATCTACGACGTGGACCCGCAGTTCGCGAATACGGAGGAATGGTGGGAGTCGATCCCGGAAGAGATCAGGCCGGTCAAGAACCAGCCCTTCTACCACCTCCTCGCCGAGAATGACTCGTC
>JBMOGP010000285.1:0-4308 GCA_049318285.1 Hyphomonadaceae bacterium | reverse complement strand
TCTCGCGGGAGGCTTCGATCTGCACCCCGCCCGTGAAGTCGAGGCCCATATTGAGGCCTTGGGTCATCAGGGACCAGGTCGTGACGACCGTGATGATGGCCGTGACGATGAAGCCGACCCCGCGAATCTTCATGAACGGGAGCGGCTCAGCTTCCTTCGCCGGGGCCTTGTTCGGTTTATCCCACCACATGCGTCTCTTGCCTGCATCTCGAAAAGCCGGTCCGGGGGCCTTGCGGAACCCCGGGTCAAGCCCCTTGCGCTACCAGTTGGGCGTGCGTAGCGCCATAAAAAAGGTCTGCTCTCCAGACTGCGCCAAGGACAGTTTGCGACATTCCGGGTCCTGGAGGGGGTAGTTCTGCGACATCATGGCTTCATCACCGTCCATTCGAGGGACGAATCAAACGATCTTAATGGAGCCTCTTCCGATGAAACTTGCACTCTATGTCCTCGGGGCGTCTGCCGTCGGGGCGATCGCGCTGGTCAGTGTCGCGATTGCCCAGCCACCCGGACGCGGTCCGGGTGGGGCTGGTGGCTTCGCCCTGCTGCAATACGACGGCAATGGCGACGGCCGGGTCACCCGGTCCGAGTTTGACGCAGCTCAGAGGGCACACTTCGAGCGCATCGACGCCAACAAGGACGGCTCGGCCACGTCCGCGGAGTTCAAGGCCAGGCGTGAAGCTCAGGCGGACCAATTCAGAGCCGCAGCGATGACAGAGCGCTTTAACGCGCTCGACGCGGACAAGAACGACCAGCTGAGCCGCGTTGAGTTCGCCGCCCGTCCCGTCACTGGGGATCGTAACGGGCGTCGCGACGGACGCGGCCCCGGTCGTGACGATCATGGACAGCACGGCAGGGGTCCAGCCAAGCCCGCGGACACAAACGCCGACGGGACCGTGACTTTGGGTGAGTTTTCCGCCAGCGGGGCGAAGTTATTTGCCACAGCTGACGTCAACAAGGACGGCGCGGTAACGATCACCGAACTGCAGTCGCTGCGGCCGGCTCGTCCCTGAGTGCGGATGGGACGGCGCTCCCCTCTCCTTACCCCGGAGTGCTGTCGCCTTTATCGCGTGCGCCTGTTGCATCGGACATTGCCGATGCAGCAGGCTGCGTTCGTTTTGAACTGGACGTGCCGATGAGCCAGAGCCTGTTGATCGTCGAGGATGAGGCTTCCATCCGGGAGCCGCTCGTCAAGTATTTCGTGGCTCATCAGTTTCGCGTGAAGGCCGCCGCCAATGCAGTGGAGGCGCGGACAATGCTGGCGGCGCATACCTTCGATCTTGTCATCGCCGACATCATGATGCCGGGCGAAGACGGGCTGAGCCTTTGCCGGCATATCTGCGCCACGAGCAACCTGCCGGTCATCCTGCTGACAGCGCGCGCTGAAGAACTGGATCGCATCCTGGGTTTGGAAGTCGGAGCCGACGACTATGTCACCAAGCCCTTTAGCCCGCGCGAACTGCTGGCGCGCGTCAAGGCTGTCATCCGGCGCGCCAACAGCCTGCCGCATCGTCAGGCGACGCCTGAGACAACGACCTACGCGTTCGGGAACTGGCTGCTGAAGACTGGCCAGCGCGAGCTCGTGGATCTCGACGGAGTGACGGTTCCCCTATCTTCGGGCGAGTACAGCCTCCTCCTCGCGCTCATCGAACGCCCGCGGCTGGTTTTGAACCGCGATCAGTTGCTTGATCTCACGCAGGGCCGCGAAGCGACGCTGTTTGACCGTTCGATCGACAACCAGATCAGCCGCCTGCGCCGGAAGATCGAGGAAGACCCCAAGACCCCGAAGTTCATCAAGACTGTCTGGGGTGGGGGCTATAGCTTCGCCGCCGAGGTCCGCAAGCTGTGAAGATGCTGCTCCCACGAAGCCTTTCGGGTCAGCTTGCCGTCGTCATGGCCTGCGCGCTGCTTGTTGCGAGCGTCGTCAATATCGTGCTGGTTCTTGGGGAGCGCCAGCGCGCCGCGTTTATCGAGCAGACAGGCGGCCCGATTGCCCGTTTTGCGGATGCTGCCGCCACGCTCGTTACGCGCGCCCCGGCCAGCGGTCGTCAGTCTTTCGAGTTCTCGCGCCGATCGCGCTTCATGCTGCAGCAGACCAACCCGATCGCCGACTTCGGCCTGTCGCGCGATCAGGGCGTCGAGAACCGGCTTTCGACTGCACTGCGCGAGAATGGGGTTGCAAGCCCGGTTGTACGCGCCTCGGTTCGCCTCGTCATGCGACCCGACGGCATTAGCAGGCAGTTGTCGGAACTGATGCGAGACGATACGCGCGGGCCTTTGCCGCGGCAACCTGGCCCCCCGAGACGGTCCGGCGAGCCATCGCTCGAAGTTGTGCTCTCTGTGCAGTTGCCGGACGGCCGCTGGCTCAGCAGCCTGACCCACCAACCCGAACCGGCGCGCGGCGATGCGTTCCTGATTGGCGCCAGCACCATCACCACATTCGTCTTCGTTCTGGGTGCCGCCCTCTGGATTGTCGGTCGGCTATCGCGACCGTTGAGAGAACTTGCGACCGCTGCCGCACAGGTCGGCGAAACGGGCGAGCCCCAACAGGTTGTTGCCCGAGGACCGGGCGATGTACAGCAGACCATTCACGCCTTCAACGCGATGAGCAGGCGCGTAAGCCAGTTGCTACGCGAGAAGGACGTCATGCTGGGTGCTCTCGGTCATGACCTTCGGACCCCCCTTTCCTCCCTGCGTATTCGGCTGGAAACCATGGAGCCCGAAGCGGAGCGGGAAAAAGCGATCCGCACTATTGAAGAAACGACAGTACTCTTGGACGACATCCTCGATCTGTCGCGACACGGGCGGTCGCGCGAGCTGGAGAAGCCGATGGATATCTCTACGCTCGCCCAGGATGTCGCCGAGGACTATGCGGAGACCGGCGCGCCGGTGACGATTGGCGACATGCGCAAAGCGGTCGCTGTTTGCCGTCCGGTTCTCTTCCGCCGCGCGCTTCGTAACCTGATCGACAACGCCGTCGCGTATGGCGGCAATGCACGTATCACTGTGGAGTGCGACAACGACCAAGCCTGCCTGCATATCGACGATGACGGGCCGGGCATGACGGCTCTTGAGCTTTCCTCGGCGGCTGAGCCCTTCTTTCGAGGCGAAACATCGCGCAACCGTTCGACGGGCGGAGCCGGGCTTGGAATTACGCTCGCGGAGGCGATCGCACGCGCCCATCACGGCGCTCTTTTCCTGCGGAATCGGACCCCGCACGGCCTTCGGGCGACGATCCGAATTCCGCTCGCACTCAAACGCGCGCCAGCGCAGGCCGCATCATAGTCCAGCTTCAGCTCAGCTATCACTAAGCGCTGCTAGTGAAATTCGACAACGATTATGCGCCGCCCTGACATTGGTCGGGCCGGCACTTCTATTTTCCGGCGGCCTTAGCCCGTCTCGCCGTGCATTTCACGCACCGGCATCTGTCCTTGCCGATGAACGCGTCGAAATACTCCTTCCCGTAGTCGTAGGTGATTTCTTCGCCCGGCTGGATTTCTCTAAGCGACTTCACGAAGATCCGGCCGCCATAGATGTAGATAACGCCATTGGGTTTGCAGGAATGGTTGGCGTAGCGGCCGACATTTGATCGGGGCGAACCATCGAGCGTGTGTGTCTTCGAGAGATCGTAGAGATAACGCGGCCTGCCAGGCATCGCGTCCGCCTCGGCGTTGGTGATGATCTTGCCCGTGTACTCAAATATCCGGACCCCTTTGGGGATCACCTCTGTCGCAAAGAGGCCAAGGCCTGTCGTCGACCGGCCTACACGGAAGGGCTTGGTGCACATGGCGCGGGGTTAGCGGGGGATTCGGCATTGTTCAATCCTGCGCCGGGCCATAATCGACGGGTATTCGCATGGTTTGGGAACGCTCCCATCCGGAGCCTGTTTTTGTCCGTACAGGCAAGAGCAGATTGCGCCGAGAGAAACTTCATGACCCACGCCAAGCCCTTGCTTCGCACTGTCGCGATCGCGGGCGCCGCCATGTTCGCTATTGCGGTGCCGGTCACTCAGCTTGCCGTGGGTGTGACGCCAACAGGCCAGACCGACCTCGTGCGCGATGGCGACACCACGCTGGAGGCGGCGGGCTATGCCTTTTCGATCTGGGGTCTGATCTACGCCGGTCTGCTCGCCTACGCGATCTATCAGGCGCTGCCGTCGACGAGTGAAACTCCGATATTGCGCGCTCTGGGCTGGCCGTCCGTTGCTGCAATGGCCGGTTGCGGTCTTTGGCTCATTGCTGCCGTATACGACATCAAGCTGGCGACCATGGTGATCATCATCGGATCGGCCGCCGCTCTCTGCATACCTCT
>JBMOGP010000284.1:0-4334 GCA_049318285.1 Hyphomonadaceae bacterium | reverse complement strand
AATGGTGCCCAGGGCCGGAATCGAACCAGCGACACGCGGATTTTCAATCCGCTGCTCTACCAACTGAGCTACCTGGGCGCATCGCCTCTCGGCGACGACGGCCGGATGTATAGTGGCAGGCCTATTCCGTGTCCATGCTCTTTGCGACACGGTGCAGTGAGTTGTTTTCAGGCGAGTTTGAAGGGTCGAAGCCCTCTTCCGCCTCTTCCCCCGCCCGCGCTCCTGGAATTGCGTAGCTGCCCTTCAGCCAGCGCGAGAGGTCCACATCAGCGCAGCGGCGCGAGCAGAAAGGCCTGAAAGCTGGCTCGGCAGGCTTGGAACAGATCTGGCAGGCCATCAACCGCTCCTCACATCCGGCCGAGGTCCATGCGCCGGCGCTGCCTCCACTGTCCAGCGCTGGCCGATGCGGTCGCCGAGCGCATGTCGCCAGCCGATATTGTCATGGTCGAGCCAGGCTTCCACCTCGGGGCTGACCCGCGCCACAAGACGTGACCCGCGATCCTGCCAGCCCACCGTTTCGATCGCCCGCAGCGTCTCCAGCGCCGCGCGCTCCACCGAACCTGATCCAAGCGCATCCGACAGCGGCCGGCCCCGCCGCGCCACCGCCGCCTCGACTACGCCCAGCCGCGACATCTCCAGCACATCACTGGTGCGCCCGAGATAGCCGGCCAGCACCTCGCGATAGCGCGCGACCACGGCGCGGCGGCTCTCGGCCTGCTTCATCCCAACGAAATCGATCAGCACCAACCCACCGAGCAACCGGAGCGAGATCTGCCGCGCCGCCGCCTCAGCCGCCGCCACGTTCAGCTCCTGCGCAAACCGCTCCGCATCACCGACGCTCTTGCGCGACCCGCCATCGACATCGATCATCACAGCGCCCCGCGTCATGTCGATCGCAATGTCACCTCCGCCCTGCAGCTGGACAACGTCGTGCGACGCCTCGTCTATCGCCGCATCCACCAGAGTGCGCGCCTCCGCTCCCGTGATTGTCTGGTCGACCGTCACGCCCTCGAGAAATGGGTCGACGGGCGCCGCGGCATACACCCCCGGGCGATCGGGCGGGATGAGCTTTGGCGACACATCAGCCAGCGACAATAACGGCCCCTTGTCCGCCCAACCCTCGGCCTTCACGCGAAACGCCGCCATCGCGCCTTCGATCATCCGCTGCGCCTGCGTCGGCTCCACCAAGCCTTCGGGCGCCTGGCCCAGGTCGATGAACCAACCGCGATTTCCCGGCACACGCGCCCGTATACGGCCCCAGCGAACCTCGCCCAGCACAGCCCGCGCGCCGCGTTCGCTCCAGCGCTCGAGATGCAATCGGAACGCTCGGCCCTTTTCATCGAGCAAAAGCCGTCGGGTCTCACCGACAGCATCGTCGATGGCGAGCCGCGCCTTCACGCGTGTTTCTCCCACCGCCGCGCCATCGGATAGCCCACGCCCTCTAGCAGCGCCGCCGTCTCATAGAGCGGCAGTCCCACGATGGCGGAGTACGACCCTGCAATCCCCGTCACGAAACCACCGGCCTGGCCCTGGATCGCATAACCGCCTGCCTTGCCGCGCCACTCGCCACAACCGACATAGCCCTCGACATCCATATGCGAGAGCCGCTTCAGCTCGACCCGCGCCTCCACCAGTCGCGAGACCTGCCGGCCATCCGGCGCAAGCACCGCGACGCCTGTCAGAACATCATGCTTGCGACCTGACAGCAGTCGCAGGCACGCCCGCGCCTCTTCCTCGGTCTCGGCCTTGGGCAGGATGCGACGTCCCACGGCCACGACCGTGTCAGCCGAGATGACAAACATCCCCGCAAGCTGCTCCCGCGCAGCCTCGCCCTTCTGAACGGCAAGCCGCAGCGCGAGCTGGCGGGGCCGCTCGTCGCGCAGAGGCGACTCATCGATGTAAGCAGGGGCGACCCGGCCCGGAACCAGTCCGATCTGGCGCAGCAGGTCAAGCCGCCGCGGGCTTGCGCTGGCAAGCGCGAGCCCCGGACTGGCCCCCGGGGGCGCCATCACTTGAAGCGACCCAAGCCGGAAGCCGTCATTTGAAGCGGTAGGTGATGCGCCCTTTGGTCAGGTCGTAGGGCGTCATCTCGACGAGCACCTTGTCTCCCGTCAGGACGCGGATGCGGTTTTTCCGCATCTTTCCGGCCGTATGCGCAATGATCTCATGATCGTTGGCCAGCTTCACGCGAAACGTCGCGTTGGGCAGCAGTTCAACGATCGTACCTTCGAATTCGATAAGTTCTTCCTTCGCCATGAAACTCCTTACAGGCGTCTGGGTCGTGGGCGAGGCCCCTATACACGGTTTCGCGGGGAATAGTCGATTCCCTTGAAAAAGCGGTGAGTATCAGCTTCTGGCATGCAGCGCGCAGACCAGGGTGAACAGCCTGCGGGCAGTGTCAAAGTCCACCTCCGCCTTCTCCGCCAGCCTCTCGGTCAGCACCTGCGATCCCTCATTGTGCAACCCCCGCCGTCCCATATCGATCGCCTCGATCTGAGATGGCGAAGAGCTCCGGATCGCGTCGTAGTAACTGTCGCAGATCATGAAGTAGTCCTTGATCACCCGGCGGAGCGCAGTCAGCGAAAGCAGCAACTTGCGGACAGGCGACCCATCCTGCTCCAAGATGTCGAACACCAGCCGGTTGTCCGCCAGCGAGAGCACAACATTGTACGGTCCGCCCTCGTGGCCAAGCACCTTGAAGCTGTTGCCCTCGATCAGGTCGAAGATCGCAACCTTGCGCTCATGCTCCGCATCGGGCCCGGCCGGCGCCAGGCTCTTCTCGTCAATCTCGATCGAGGCGATCCGCGCGTTAGAAGTCATCCTGCGTCCCGTCGGATTGACACCGATAGGCCATGCGCAGGCAGCCCCTCGCACTTCGCCAGCGTCTCTGCCGCGGCGGCCAAATGCCGGAAGCCTTGCTCGCTGATGCGCTGCACCGACGTGCGCTTCATGAAGTCCAGCACCGAAAGCCCGGATGCAAATCGCGCGGCGCCAGAGGTCGGCAGCACGTGGTTCGACCCGGTCACATAATCGCCGAGCGCCTCCGGTGCATACCGCCCGAGAAAGATTGCGCCCGAATGTCGAACATCGTTCGCAATCGCATCTGGGTCGCTCGTCGCGATCTCGACATGCTCCGGGGCGATCTGGTTGACGATCGCCGCAGCCTTCGCCAACGGCGCAACAACGATCGCTCCATAGTCGCGCCATGCATCTACCGCCGTTTTCGACGTTGCCAGCTGCACGATCTGCCGCTCAATCGCAGCCTCGACGCGCGATGCCCATTCCGAATCGTCCGTGATCAGGATCGACTGCGCCAGCGGATCATGCTCAGCCTGACTCAACAGGTCAGCCGCGATCCACTCCGGATTGTTCTGATTGTCCGCAACCACCGTGATTTCCGATGGCCCCGCAATCGTATCGATCCCCACATCGCCAAACACGATGCGCTTGGCCGCGGCCACATACGCGTTGCCCGGCCCCACGATCTTGTCGACCGGCTTGAGGTCGCCCGCACCGTAAGCCAGCGCCGCCACCGCCTGCGCCCCGCCGATCGGATAGAACTCCGACACACCTGCACGCACCGCCGCATACGCGACAGCGGGATTGATAACACCGCCGGGCACAGGCGACACCATAACGACGCGCTCCACGCCAGCAGCCCGCGCCGGGATCGCATTCATAAGCACCGAACTCGGATAGCTCGCACGCCCACCAGGCACGTAGAGCCCGACCGCATCCACAGCCGACCAGCGCCAGCCAAGCTCCAGTCCATTGGGATCGACAAAGCTGTGGTCCTTCGGCCGCTGCTCCTGGTGATAACGCTCGATCCGCTCTGCTGCGAAGTTCAGCGCCTCCCGCACATCGGGCGCACACCGCTCCGCCGCCTCCAGCAGATCCACGCCTTTCGCCTGCAGCGTTTGAGGATCCACCTCGACCGCGTCGAACCGGCTGGTCTGCGCAGCCACAGCCTCGCCGCCGCGCTGCCGCACATCGCGAACGATGACAGCCGTAGCAGTGTGCACGTCTTCCGTGCCTTGCGCCCGGCGCAGCGACAGAAACTTGCCGAACGACTCAGTGAACCCGCTATCGGCGGCGTTGAAACGACGAATGCTCATGACCGTTTCTTCTCATGGTCCGGCCGTCGCCGCGTCGGCCACGCCGGACCGATGTCAGCTAGCGTAACGTCGAGACATTCCGCCTTGAGTTCGAACTTCGCCTCACCAGAGAAAACCAGCGTCACCACGCCAGCAGGCGGTTCTGCGTCTGGCGCAAACCGGAGATCCATCAGCGAGTAGACCGCATCGACATCCTTGGTCACGCCGCGCGTCCGCACG
>JBMOGP010000283.1:0-4369 GCA_049318285.1 Hyphomonadaceae bacterium | reverse complement strand
GTCGCGCGATCAACCGTCTGCACCATGCCGGCCGCCCACGACGTGATCAGCACTTTCGACTTGCCCGCGCCGATGCCGAGCTGGTTCTCGGTTTCATCGCGATACATGCGGAGTGGATCAGCAATCTGTTTTGTTGCGGTGTCGATGACGCGGTAGGCGAAGACGTCTGCGACGTGCAGCTTTTCCCCTTCAGGTCCATCGGTGATTACGAGATCGGTAGGCGTCGCGAGCGGCCCGCTGACAATGGTGCGCACGGCGCCGTCGGTCGGGTTCACGGCGTAGATGGTCGCATCCGCCATGTTCGAGACGTAGATCGTGCCGTCCTTCGCGATGGCGAGGTTGTCGAGCGCAGGCGCGAGTGTGGCGATGACCGTGACGGCCTTTGTCTTCATGTCGATGCGTTTCACCTCGCCCGTCTTGGTGTCTATGGCGTAGAGGTTTCCATCGGGCCCGAAATTGGCAGCGGCGGGAATCTGGAAGCCTGCAGCGACGACCGTGTCCTTGCCGGTGGCGGGATCGATCTTCACGATGGCGTTCTTGAACCACAGTGGACCATAAAGCATGCCGTCCGGCCCGACCTCGAAGCCGTTGAAGCCGCCGAGGTCCTTGCGGATGAGGCGTGCAGGCTGCGCGCCGGTGACGTCCGCTTCGTAGAGCGCATCGCCGAGAAAGACCTGCGTGAAGTAGAGCTTGCCCTCCTTCGTGAAGGCCAGCGAGTTCGAGCCCGGCAAGCCCGACGAGATCATCTTCGGCGCGCCGCCCTTGGGCTGGATGAAGACCTTTCCGGTCAGATAGCCAGTCCACGCCATCTCGCCGTTGGGGCCAAAGGCAATGTCGTCAGCCATGCCATCGGGCGGACCCATACGCTCCGTGACTTCGCCGCTTGCCGGGTTCACGGCATAGATCGCCTGCCCCACCACGCTGCCGGCGAGGATCGTGCCGTCCTCCTCGACTGCGAGACCGTGAAGGCCGTGGAAGGGTGATGGACCGATGAACTCGGAGACCGTCCATGTGGCAGGCGCGTCAGGTGCGGCGGTTTCGTCTCCACCACAGGCGGCAAGGGCGAGCAGCGAGACAGTGCAAAGCGTCCGGACCATCGTTTCTTCCCCAGATTGTTTGTGAGGGAGTTTAGCGGTGCGAGACAAACTTTCCAGCGCCTGCCAACGCGCTACAACGCGACGTCATGCGCCAAACCCAAAAGCAAACGCCCCGGATCTTGCGATCCGGGGCGCTGCAATCGATCAAGTCCGACGAGCGTTACTGCCCGCCATTGCCCGGCATGGGGGCTGCCGAAGCGGACGGGGCAGCCCGGCCGGGACGGCGCATCTGACCCATCACGGCTTCGAATTCTTCCATGTCGATGCCGCTGTCCTTGTTCTTGTCCACAACGCCGAAGGCCAACGGATTGCCGATCCGCTCTTTGAACGGGCCGCGCAGCTCGGCCATCTGGACCTTGCCGTCGATGTTGTCGTCGAGCATGCCCAGCAGGCGCGTGCGGTTCAGAAGCTGGTCGTAGTTCTTCTGGTCCTTGGCGGTTTCGTCTTTCCAGAGATAGCGCAGCGAGGTGTAGAACATTTCCTCGAACGACTGGTCGCCCCAGACGATCTTCTCGTTCGGATTCGGGTTCGCCGGGTTCCGTTTCGAGTTGTCATAGACGTAGGTCGCGATCACCTTCGAGCCGGCAGGGATGTCGATTGGCTTTTCGAACTCGTACATGCGCTGCCAGTTGAAGTCGTAGAACGGCACGTTGAGGATCGTCTCGCGCTTACCATCCGGCGTCATCAGCTCGAGCTTCGAGTAAGTGCCGCGATAGTGTGCGTGCACCACGGCGGTGTGGAGGATCGCGTCCTTCGGGAAATCAAAGTAGGCGATTTCCTTGTGCGCGCCATCATTGGCCGGGATCTCGATGAACTGATCGACAAGCGGCAGTTCACGCATGATCAGGTCCGGCATCTCGCCGTCCTTGTAGAAGTAGAGACCGATCTGCTCGGCCGAGACGGCTTCCTTGCCGAATGGCGTGTAGTGCATCTGGTAGCCGAACTGGCCGCCAGCGGGGACCCAGGAGCCGATACCGTTGGGAGCAACGGTGGATTCCATGCCGACCGTATAGCCGCCAACCCCGCCGCCCCAGGCCTGCATGCCCCTGGACGTCGCGCCTTCCGGGATCACGCCCGAGAGGATGTGGTGCACGCCCTGACGCTGGCTCACCTTGGCCGTGGCAGCCTTGAGCCATTTGCCTTCCTTAAGCGGGTTTGCCACCGTTGGATATTGATAGTCGACATAGCCGGTCGCAGGGATCGTGTACTTCGGGATGTCGACGATCAGGTCGGGCTTGCCGAGCGGCCATTCCGGCGCGACGTGCTTGACCTTGGCGAGACGATCTTCGCCTTCGCCCCGCGGAGCGCCCGCTTCGATCCAGTTGATCAGCGTGGTGATCTGCGTGGCCGAAAGCGATTTGTCGTCCTTGAACTTGCCCACGTGCGGATCCGGATCCCACGGCGGCATGCGATCGGTGCGGACAGCCTCACGGATCATGCCGGAGAACTGCTTCACCTTTTCATAGCTCTCGAAGCCGAAGGGCGCGATGCCGCCTTCCTGGTGGCAGGCGATGCACTTCGCTTCGATCAGCGGGGCGATCTCGTTCGCGTAGGAAATCTTGGCGAACTGCGCCTTGGCTGCCAGCGAGCGGGACGGGAAGGCGATGGCCTGCGTCTTCAGCGTGTCGTGCTTGACGGAGGCGGACTTGCCCTCGACGAGCTGCTTGATCGGGTCAGCCGTGAGCGGGCCCGAATAGGCGATCTTCCAGGTCTTGGGATCGACAACGAACGCCTGCGCGACGCGCGAGGCGCCGATCTGGCCGCCGACCAGCTGCAGGTCGTCCTGCAGAACCGGCACTGTGATGCCGTTCTTCGCGGCGTCGGCGAGGATGGCCTCGCGTTTATCGTTCGGGTTCGAGTTGAGCATCATGAACTCGACGCCCTTGGGCGCCCACTCGGCCTTCAGCGCTTCGAGCTTCGGCGCCACCGCAGCCGTATCGGGCGAACCGGCGGCGTGCATCACGACGACCACGGCGGGCGCGTCCTTCAGGCGATAGAGCTCGCGGGCATAGCCGTCAGCCGAGACCAGGCGGAAATTGTCGATCCGTGCAGCGACTTCGGCCATCGGGGCCTGATCCTGGACGGCGATCGCGACATCATTCGCGGCGACCATGTCACCAGGTTGGGCGCAGCTGGCTGCCCCCAGGGCAAGAACGAGACCGACTGCGGTCAGGGTAACGTGGCGCTTCATGCGGGGAGGTCCTCTAGCTCTTATTTTGGCCGTCATACGCCATCTTACGAAGACCTGACAGCGTCAAGACAGTTCGAGCGGTTCTCACCGAAAATTGTTAACGGGCGGTACCGTTTGGGCGTCAAACCGGATCGTGTTCGGCAACCCAGTGACCGGGGGCGACTTCGAGAAGCTGCGGGCGGTAGTAAGGGGCTCTGTCAGCCAGCCGGGACTTCATGAAGCGCAGGCTGGCGCGGGGGTCTAGCGGCGACGGCAGGTCACCGACCAGCTTGACCCGCGCGCGCGATCGTTCCGCCACCGGATCGGGCGACGGGACCGCTGAGAGCAACGCGCGCGTGTAGGGATGACGCGGGTTAGCGAATAACTCATCCCGCGAAGCCATTTCCACGACACGCCCGAGATAAAGCACCATAACGCGGTGACAGATCTCGCGCACGACCGAGAGGTCGTGGCTGATGAACATCATCGCGAGGCCGAACTCCTTCTGCAGGTCGATCAGGAGATCCAGGATCTGCGCCTGCACCGACACGTCGAGCGCAGACACCGCCTCGTCGCAGACGACGAGCTTCGGCCTGAGGATCATCGCGCGCGCAATGCCAACGCGCTGGTTCTGTCCACCGGAGAGCTCGTGCGGATAGCGGTTCACCATCGCCGGATCGAGGCCCATGCGTTCCATTATCTCGCGTGCGGCGGCTTCCTTGCCCGTCGCGTCTACATCAGGACGAAACACGGTCAGAGGCTCGGAGATCGACTGTCCGATGGTGGTACGCGGATCGAGGCTCGCCAGCGGATCCTGGAACACGATCTGCAATTCCTGGCGCAGCGGCTGCACCTCCTTGCGCGAGGCCTTCGCGATATCGCGGCCAAGCCATGCGACCGACCCCGCGCTGGGATCAAGCAGGCGCAACACGCCGCGCGCGAGGGTGGACTTGCCGCAACCGCTTTCCCCCACCACACCCATCGTCTCACCCGGGCGCAGCGTGAAGCTCACACCGTCGACGGCGCGCAGCGGCACGCGCTTGCCGAAAAGGCCGCCCGGCACGTGAACGGGGAAGGTCACGTGCAGGTCGGCGACTTCAAG
>JBMOGP010000282.1:0-4375 GCA_049318285.1 Hyphomonadaceae bacterium | reverse complement strand
GGCGCGGGTTAGAACTTCTTGGTGAGACCAACCTCGAAGATGCGGCCACGCGGGTTGCCCGTCGCGGTGTAATAGCCTGACCGGCCCTGTGCGGCCGATGGCTCCTTGTCGAAGATATTCAGGACCGTCGCACGCAGCTCGAGGTCGTCGATGAACGGCGCCGTGTAGATGTAGTTCAGGTCAAAATCGAGATACTCCTTGGGATAGATTCCATAAGTCGAGTTTACGGTCTCGTTGATCGTTGTCGCTGCGATGTTGGAGATCACGGGCACGAGGCCGCCGACTTCAAAGGCTTCGTTGTAGGTGCCAGAGGAGTAGTTCGCGCGCAGGCTGACATTATGCGTATCGTTCGCCCAACGGACGGCGGCGTTGGCGCGCCAGCGCCGCGATTCATTCCCTGTTCGCGTGTAGTTGGCCGTTCCAAGACGATTGCCGCCGCCATCAAACAGGATGTTGTTCACCGAGTAGCCGCGAGCCTTGTAGACTTGGTTGTTGGTGGCCGTGAGCTGCGCTGAGAACGTCCCGTCGAACATCGGATAGGCAAAGTCGATCGAGTAATCGATGCCGTTCGTGATGAAGCCCGGACCGTTTACCTGGTAGCGGAGCACTTCGTTCAGGTTCGCTCCCGTCGTGACGCCCTGCTGGCAAGGTGTCGTGAATGTCACGAAGCTGATCAGGCTGGCATTGCAGTTCGCGAACTGACCGGGCGAGTTGTTCGTCGCTGTATTGGGAATGCCCGTGACGCCGCGATTGTTCTGCGTACCCGGCAAACCAGTGACCGTGTTCAAGCCGAAGACGTCATTGAGGATTGTCGTATCGCTTGTTGTTGCGATCTGTCCGTCGATCACGATTTCAAAGAAGTCGACGCTTGCCCGAATACGACCTTCGCCGAGATCCGATTGCCAGCCGACGCCGAAATTGAACGTCTTGTCGTCTTCCGGCCCAATGCCGTTGGCAACCGACGTGATACGCTGGCGCTGGAAGCCGGTGCCGAATCGCCCGTAGCCAGCGGTGGCGACGTCCTGTGACCCTGGATCAAGTTCGAGGGCGCCGTCCGCGCGATAGTTGGTGCCAAAGGACGAGCGGACGTAGAGGTTGTCTGTCACATCCCACTTGCCGGCGAGCGAGTAGATGTCGCCGATCAGATCCCCGCCATTGTACTCCTCATGCCTGATGGATGCCGAGAAGTTCAGATTTTCCAGAACGGGCAGCTGCACCTCCCCGAAAGTCGCCCAGACCTGGGTGTCATAATAGAAGGGTGGAATGGTATTGACGATGTTGACGCGGCCGTTGCTGAAGAACGCACCCTGGATTGCGGGGCAACCGCGCGTGCCGACGCCGGGCTCGACCTGCGCCGGGTTGTTGACGACTGCACGATCAGGAAAGACGCATGGCTGCGTGGCCATGTTCTCTTCAGCCTCGTTCTCGTCGCGCGTTGATGAACGCCCTTCTACCTGACGAGACTGCATGCCGAGCGCCCAACCGATCGGCCCCCCCGGTAGCTCGAAAAGGGTCGATGGGACTTGCCCACTGAGCTGCCCGTTGATCGTAACGGACTCCAGCTTGTACTCGGCAACGCGGTCGCCGATCATCCAGTCCATGAGATCGGCCGGGTTGGCATAGCCAGAAGGTCGACCGGCGATCGTTCCTGCATTGAATTGGGGGTTGGCGGCGCCGTTGGCGATGCTCGTTGCAAAGGCGCTGGCGAACGGGTTGAACCACTGACAGCCGGCCGTGCCGGGCGCGACATCTGACTGAATGCCGGCGGTTCTGTTATACGCGGCCGCAGACGAGTAGTCGGTCGGAACCCGATCAACTGCATTGCAGTTCGGTCCGCCATACCCAAGCAGCCCGTTCTGCAGGCGGGAAGCAAAAACGTCGGGCTGGTGATAGGTGTTGAGGTACTGGTTGTACTGGCCTGAGAGGTCATAATTGATGCCGCTCAGGAAGGAGCCGAACAAATTGTCGTCGGTGAATTCGCCCTTGATGCCGGCGTTCACGATGAAGCTGTCGCGCTCGAAGGTGTCGACCTTTAAGCCGCCACTCTCGAGCGGATAGCCGCCGAACATGAAGGGCCGCCAGTTGAGACCCGCATAAAGCGCAGCGTTGGCGGGGAGGGCGGCAAGGCTCGTCCCGGTCCGTGTCCGAAAGTCGGCAATGAACGGGTTCTGGGTAAAGGCGCCTGTCCCCACGCCGAGTGTGTTAAAGGTCTGAATCTGTGTGGGGATCACATAGTTGCAGCTGCTTGAACACAGCGCACTGAACGTGCGGTCAATGGCAGTCGCACTCGCAGGGCCGATCGGGATTTGCTGCTGCAGGGTTTTCGATTTGCTGTAGTTGACGTCGAAGTGGAACTCCATCGATTCGGAGATGTCGCCGTTGTACTCGAGGTATGCCCTGACCTGATCGTTCTCATTGACCAGGTTCTGGAAGGGCGCCTGCGGGAAGGCGCAAGCCTGGTTGGCCGCCGTGCCTTGAACCGAGTTGCCCTGGATCGTGTTGGCGATAGACCCGCCGACCGCCTCACACGCCGTACGCGCCGCTGCTCCCGTGCTGCCGGGCAGATCGTTGATGCCGGGGAAGGAGGTTAACGCGTTCATCGCGATCGTCGTCGCGGTGTAGAAGTCCGATGTTGTGGGCTGGAACGTGCCCGGGTTGGCGCCCGTCAGCGTGTACGGCGCCGGGTTGATTGCAAATGGCTGGTTCGAGAAGTCGCGCGCTGTCTGCAACATCGCGTCTTCGTGGCTGACCGAGGCGGAGAAGAGCAGGTTCGATGAATCACCGACCCAGCCCGTCAGGAAGTCGATTTTGTAGTAGCCGTCTGATCCATCGTAGAACTGTTTCTGGATGGTGATCTGCGGTGCATCGATGTCGCGCCGCGTCGTGAAGTTGATGACGCCACCAACAGCGCCGGCGCCGTAGGTTGCAGATGCGCCATCCTTGAGCACCTCGACCGCTGATAGCGCTTCCATCGGCACCGTGTTGACGTCAGCGCCATACGAGCCGTTCCAGGGCGCGAGGTTCTTGCCATTCATCAGAACGAGCGTTCCGTTCGAGCCGAGCCCTCTGAGGTTGGCGTTACCAAAGCCCGTGCCTTGGGGGACGTCCGGCGAGGCCTGACCGAACCCGAGATCATCGCCGTACGACAGCGTCAACGACCTGATAAACTCCGTAACATTTGGCGAGCCCTGCTGTTCAAGTTCCGCAGCCGTGAACACTTCAACAGGTTTTGGAGCATCTTCAGGCTTGGTCGCGATCAGCGAGCCTGTGACAACCACGCGGTCTGAAGTGTCCGTTTCCGGCTGAGCAGCCGCGGTCGACGTGGTTGTTACTGTCTGTGGCGATGCCGGCGCTGTCGTTCCCTGAGCTTCCGCTAGCTGAAGACCTGGCACGCCAATCAGAAGCGCGAGCGCGGACACCCCGCGAAGGGTTCTTACGGTCATTGGTTTTCCTCCCCTGCGCCGCTCTCTTTATCGGAGCGGCTTTTTGTTGCCCGCGGCTCCACACGCCCCGGTCTTACAAGCGTAACACCCATTGATTTTGGGACTCAATGGCGCTTGCGAAATGGGTCGCTACGGCAACTGACGTGCAGGGCAAGCGAGTCCCTAGCGTCAGCATCGGCTCACGGCGTCCTGGTTGGTTGGGCGCAGGCGCCGACGAGCCGCATGATCGAGGCCTCGTTGGGGCGTGAGGCGCAAGCGCCATCGGTCCGAGCGCAGCGCCGAACGCCAACGGCATCGGCGCGCCGCTTCACCTCTTTGTTGAGACGCTCGAGGCCATTGGTGGAGTGTCGTTTCACGCGGTGCGCAGCGGGGAAGTCCATGTAGGCGAGGACATCGTTCTCGTTCGGCGGCTTACGCGTCCCTCGGCCACGGTCCGCCTCACCATCCATCGCTTCTGCCAGTTTCGCCTCGACGCTGCGGGCTTGATCAGCGATGGCGCGCCAGGTGGCGTGAGCCTTATCGGCGGTGGGCGCGGTGAACGCCTCGCGCAGCAGCGTGGCCAGGCGCGATTGCTGAGGCTTCGGGACACGCGCGAGCAGGTTTCTTGTCGTGTGAACGCGGCAGCGTTGCCATGTCGTGCCCTGCAGGACCTTGGTGGCGGCCGCCTTCAGGCCCTCATGCGCATCAGAGACAACCAGCTTCACGCCCTTGAGGCTGCGCTTCATGAGGCTGCGCAGGAACTCCATCCAGAACTCCATCGCCTCGCTGTCGCCGATCGACAGCCCGATGATTTCCCTGCTGCCATCGGTGTTGGCTGCCACTGCCATTATGGCCGCAACGCTGACTGTTCGCCCGCCCTGGCATACCTTGAGGCAGCTGGCGCCAAGCCAGAGATAGGGCCCAGAGGCCGCTCAAGGAACGATGTCACCCGT
>JBMOGP010000281.1:0-4387 GCA_049318285.1 Hyphomonadaceae bacterium | reverse complement strand
AGAGGCCGGGCGGCGTGCGGACCAGGCTTCCGCTTCGCTGATCTCGGCGCCGCGGAGCATCTCTTCTTCGCGTTTGCCCGACTGGTCCCAATCGGTGGCGGCGACCAGCAGGCGCGTCTGCTCGCGCAGCCAGGCCACATCGCGATCAAGCGCGTGGCACAGTTCGTCGATCCCCGTGGCGAACGCCTCGTCTTCGCTCAACCTGATCTTGACGTTCAGGGCGGCCAGCCGCGGCGGCGCCGAGGCGAAGTCGATCGGGCGATGGAGAACGGCGATGACGCGCTTGCTGAGCGAGCGTGCGTAGGCGATCTCTTCATCGCAGACGCTTGAGGCCGCAGAGTCAGGTGACACGGCGAACACCATCACGTCCGCCACCTCGATCATTTCCCGCAGGCGTTTCCACCAGTCGTCCTCGGCCGAAATGCCGGTTGTGACGTTGTCCTTTTCGTGGGGCGAGCGGTCAAAATCGGGGAGATAGCCGCGGGCGGTGAGCGCATCGGCCAGTTTGCCGATGAAGGATTCGTCCTTGCGAGAGTATGACAGAAAAATGCGCAGCTTTGCAGCCGATTGAGTCGACTCCACCGCTTGCGTCGCCCCTGTATCCATCACGCACGCTCCCCGAGGGGACAATTTCACAATGTCGGCGTTGCTGCTAGCCGCCGTCTAGCTCACCTGTCGGCGCCGTGACCCAAGGCCGGTTCACACCTTGGAGTCACGGCCAGTTATGGCATGTGCCCTATGGTGCTCAAGCATGCCAATGGACGGCGCCTGGTCTCTGCATGGCCTCATTGCGGGAGGCCGAGAGCGGTCCAGAGGCCGCTGGCCAAGAGGTGCTGGAAGGCGTTGGGCGAGCCGGACATTTTTGGGCGGAACGGTTTGCCTTTCGGACGCTCAAACGCGTAGACGAGCGCGGTAACCTCGCGGCTGCCGACCGCCTTCATAGCCATTTCGGGAGGCATGCGCCGTACCTCACCGATGCTGCCAAGGGGAAGTGCATTCGAGGAAAGGGTAGGATCGAAATTGATCTTGTCGGCGACAACCAGGGCGATGACGCGGAACTGTCCAGGCTTGCCGGCGGTGATCGAACCCAGGATGTTCCCAAGATCCGCTTGCGGGTTGCCCATCTCGGTGAAGCGCCGGGCTTCGTCAAAGGGCTTGCCGTCAGGCTGGATGCGCTCGCGCTTGGCCAGAAGGATAAAGCCGCCGCGGCCGTCGCCGAACAGGCCGGTCTCATAGCCCGGGCTGGCGCGGCGCAGCGCGGTTTCGAGTCGCTGCTGCAACTGGCCGAGCGTCTGCTGGCGGCCGCCGAGCTGGTCGATTGAGATCGCAACCTCGAGGCTGGGTTTGGGCATTCTCGGGATGATGGGCAGTTCCGGGAGCGACGACGGAGGCGGTTCCGTGGGCGCGCCCTGCCCGCCGCCATTTGAGCCGAAGCCGTACTGCTCGGGAAGACCCTGGCGCAGATGTAACTCCACACCGAAGCGCAGCATCCGGCGTTCGCTGTTCAACGAGATGAAAGACTCGTCGACAAACTTGCGCAGGCACAGCGAATCCTCGGCAAACCGCTGGAGGGGATTGGTGGAGCGAGGCCCGGAATCCTCGGTCCAGCCAGGACCGTCCGGACAGGACACGGGGCCCGTTCGGATCGATTCCAGCGACGCCGTGTTGGGCGGCGCCAGCGGCGGCGCTGCCGCGCCGTCGTCCTGCTTTGGTGAGACGATTTCAAGAGTGCCCTTCAGCAGCGACGCGAAACTGGAGTCGTCGCACTCGAGCAAGCCGAGCTGTTCCCGGTCGAGCGGGCCAAGGCTGGCGCCCGCTTCAAAGCGGCTGCGCATGGAATGGAGGCCGGTGCGTCCCGCCTCGCCGCCGGCTACGCCGATTTTTATGGCGCGGCAAAGCTGGCCGCTGTTGATCGACGCCTCCATCGCCTCATGGACGCCAAGGCCGGTCGCAACGAGCGCTGCTTCTCCGCACGCGACCACATAATCCCAACCATCAAGTGGTTCTGCTTCCTCGTCGCCGCATGCGAGCATGAGAGATGCAACCCGCCCACGCGCGCCGCCGCGATCTGCTATGGCCTTGAGGCCATCGCGAAGCTGCGGGAATTCCTCGAAGTTCCTGAAAGAGCCGGGATAGCCTTTGGCCAGGCCTGCAATCACTGCGTTGGCCAGAAGCCGACCATTTGCATCGGGTGCAAACTCGCGGGCGATCTCAAGTCCCTCTTTGACCCCCCCCGACTCGATCTTCACGAGGCCATGCGCCAGGCCTATCTCCCGGACGCGATTGCGGTCCGCGGCAGTCCACGCCTCCGGGAGCGTCGCGAAATTGAGCGCTTCAGCAAGCTCCAGTCCGTCTGGAGACGCTGCAAGCTCCAACAGCCGCGCTGGCGGAAAAGTCTCCAGCCGGTCGCGATCCTCGGTGTCCGGCGGCCCGGTATCATCCCATGCACTCCAGACCATGGATGAAAGGAACCCTATCTGAATGGCCCGGGCGGCCCCCTCGCGAACCAGCCGGTTCCAGGCAATTGCTTCCGCTTCCTGGTATGCCGCGACTCTTTCCGGAAGGCGCGCGTAGGTTGAGCCGCGTACGGCCTTGAGGACGAGATCGGGACGGGGAGATGTTCGCGCGGCTTCAACCAGGCTTGCTGCGTCAGCGGCGGTGGCGGAGTAATCGCTAAGCGCGCCATAGGCCTCGGAAAGACGGAGCTCCTCATACTCGGCCGGCGTCAGCCATTTTCTCACTTTCAGCGGCAAAGAGGGAATTCCGTCGGCCTTAAGCGCCCTGAGCGCCGCCAGAGCGGTGTCGCCGCGAGCCAGCAGCGGATGCTGCGCAGGTCGCGCATCGTCGATGCGCTCACGCAGCGCCGGCTCGATCGCTGCGGATTGCCGTAGTACGGCTGCGAACGCCTGGGCGCTCACCTCGTCGTCCGCGTCGTCCAGCAGCTCGATGATCCCCGAAAGGTTTTCGGGAGCGGGATCCGAATCGCCGAGAACGGAGGCGGCGAAAATGCGGGCGGCGGTCGAGGGGCACTTCGCCCAACGAATAGCGTTGGCATCAGTGAACTCGTCGGTCCGTTCGATGATGGCGATGGCGTCGAGATCGGTGGCCGGGCAGGCCAAGGCCTGAGCGTCTGCGGGGGCGGAGGCGAGCAGCGACGAGGCAGCGACCAGAGATGCGAGAACCCGCGACTTCATTTGCCTCCCCCTTTTTTTTGACGTGCCGCGACGCCGGCCAGAAGGCGCCCGATGGAGCGCAGCAGGTTCCTGAGCAGGAATACATAGGCAAGCACTAGAAGGAGCGCGCACACCAGCATACCGGCCTCAGCCAGGCTGGCGGGCGGGGACATGGCGAAGCGCAGAAGGAAAAGGGGGGCGCCGATGATGACAGCGGCAAGGGCCAACACGAGATCGGTAAACAGCAGGCCGTTCTCGGTAGCGTAGCTGCTGTAGCCCTCGCCCATCATGTCGTGAAAGCTGAAGCCGCCGACCACGGCCAGGAGCCACACGGCGAGGATCAGCAGGTTGGAGTTTGCGAGCTGGAGGACGAGCGGGGCAGCGAGCTTGCGCGCGTTGATTGCCGCCATGAAGGCGCCGGGCGGGGCGGCAGGATCGACCTTCGACAGCTGGCGGGCGAGGTCTTCGAGGCGCTTGTCAGTGTCGACGTAGGCAGGCACCCAGTTGAAGCGCGCCATCTCATAGAGGAAGGCCCCGGACGGTTTGCGGTTCTCGAGTTGTGCGGCGACGATGGGTTTGCGCTCGGCCCTGGCGACGGCGAGTTCGTTGCGCACTTCCTCGGACCGCTCGGCGGCGCCTGAGTGCAGCAGGACGACCAGGTTAGCCTTCAGCAGGGCGGCCACGATGCGCTCGCGCCAGTCGTCGCCCTTGGGAATTTTCGCGTCCCACCAGACTTCAACGCCATGGCTTTCGAGGCTGGCGGCGAGATGCGCGGCGCGGGCCTCGTCTGCGCGCTGGTAGCTTATAAACACGCTGACTGCCAATCGGGTCCCCCATGATAGCGCGCATGTTGCAACGACCTTGGAGGAGATTCAACACGGCCGTGACCTGCCTCAAGAATTTCGGACCGTGATTTGCCTGAGGGATGCGATTACAATTCTCCCCAGGCACACAAACCCCGCGTCAGGGATCGCCGCCCGGCAGGGTAGAGACGCCATCGCGGCTCGACGCGGAACGGGCAAGAGCCCGACCGCCTCCGGCGGTGACGCCCGGCCATTCCGCTCTCCCAACCCTAGCCTCTCCAACTCGACGCCCTCATCCCTCAACCGCCGCCCTGCGCTTCCGCGCACCCCCTCAGACACCTCAGCAGCTCCACCATAGCCCGCGTGTCCCGCTCGCAATAGGTCCGCAGCGCATCCTGCAGTGCCTGTCGC
>JBMOGP010000280.1:0-4395 GCA_049318285.1 Hyphomonadaceae bacterium | reverse complement strand
GCCAGTGCAAAGGCCGCTGAAGCCAGCAGGATGATACGCATTGGAAGTCTCCTCATGTCCGACCCTTGTCCGGTTGCGGCAGTGATACTCCGCTATCTGGCCGCGCGGTAGTGATGCTCTGCGAGACGGCTACGGCCCTTTTCGTGCGGTATTCGACGACCCAGTGCATCCCGTCGTCCCGGTTCGCCAGCGGTCATGGCTGCTTTGTCGCCTTCTGGTTCGCGCCGCCCTGATGAAGGATAAGGTGGGCGGGCTTGCCGTCCGCCGCGGCCACGAAAGTGAGTTGAGCATCGACGATCTTGAAGAAGAATTCTGTCGCTGACCCGGCGAAGACCGGAAACTTCTGCTGGCCGGTAGCCTGAACCTGGAGCTGGCCGGATACGAGCGTCACGGTGAGCTTGAAATCCGGCGCCAAGTCGAGCGTGTAGACGCCGGCATAGGCGGCGAGCGTTTCAGGCGGCACATAGATCTCTGCGCGTTCGCCGGCGGGCTTGGGCTTCGGCGTCAGCGGGATGGACGGATCGAGCACGTGCATGGCGATGTCGTCGGGCACGCCCGTGCGGTTGGCGAGCAGGACGACGCCGACATTGCGCTTCCTGTCGAGGATAACGATGGCGCCGTAACCGCCTGTACCGCCGTCATGGTAGATGAAGCCGCCATCGCCCTGCGTGAGCGTGATCCAGCCGAGGCCGATCCTGGTGTTCGGCGACATGGTGAAGCGCGGGGTCTGGGTGAAACGCATCGCGCGCTCGAGATCGCTCGCAGGTTCGCCGAGGTTGGCGTCGAGGAATCTCATCATGTCGTTCATCGTGGAGCGCAGCGCGCCTGCGCCGGCGAGGGCTGGCAGGTCCCAGCTGGCCGCAGGCGCGCCCTCTGCGGTGTGGCCCTGGGCAAGGCGCGCCTGCATGGGCGGTGTCAGCGCGATGCCGGTCGACGCCATGCCAAGCGGATCGAGGATGCGCGTCTTCACAAGCTGCTCGTAGGTCTGGCCTGAACGGTGGGCCAGAAGCGCGCCGAGCAGGCCCATGCCCAGATTGGAGTATTCAAACTCGGCGCCGGGGTCGCGGCGCAGCGTGTGGCTGGCGAGGAAGGTGTTGAGGTTCTCGGCCGTGTAGTCTGCGTAGGGGTTGCTCATGTCGGCGAACGACATGTTGGAGGGCAGGCGCGGCAGGCCTGAATTCTGTTCAGCGAGATGGGCAAGCGTGATCGCCTTGCCGTTCAGCGTCGGAAGCGTCATGCCCGGCGGGGCGTATTGCTGAGCGGGGGCGTCAAGCGAGACTTCGCCTCTCTGCACCATGTCGGCCAGCAGCGTGGTCGTGAAGACTTTCGTCACCGAGCCGATTTCGAAAACTGTCTCTGGGCCGAGCGGCTGGGCGCCGGCGCCGCGGTCGCCATAGCTGACGATGCGGGTCGAGCCGTCCGCATCCATTACGCCGAGGACCAAGCCGGTGGCGCGGCCGTCATCGACGCGGGATTTGATCAGCTCAAGGAGCTTTGCGTCGTCGGGAAACACCCTTGTCTGGGCCATGGCAGATCCTGCCCAGGATATCATGACGATGGCGGAGAGGAACAAGGCGCGCATCTTGGATTTTCTCCGGCGAGAGGCGGGGCGGCGCGATTGGGTACGCCGGCGGGCCGGGAGAGTATGCCAGTGATGGGTGTCGAGACAAACAGTGGAGGTGCGGACCTTTCCTCCCCCGGCCCCTGGCCGGAAAAGGAAAACGCCTGCGCTACATCGCGATGAAGTTGCCGTGGAAGCCCGGGGGGATGCGTTGGGGTATGGCGATCGTGGCTTGTGCGGGGCCGGTGAAGTCGCGGGCGTTGAGGATGACGAGGTCGGTGCTGTTGTTGGCGTGATCCAGCACATAGCCGACGAGCCAGCCTTCATCCTCGCCGCTGTTCGCGGATGCTGGAACGAAGACGAATTCGCCCGGGATCTTGCCGGCGCCGAAGTCGCGGACCTGGTGCGTGCCGGTCGCCAGATCGTGCTTGAAGATGCGTGAGTCGGCGAGAAGGCCTGGATCGCCGTTTTCGGGCAGGGCGACGGTATAGGCGTAGCGATAGGGTTTGCCGGTGCGGCGTTCGTCGGTACGAGGGAATTCCTGCGGCGCTGGGTCGATCACGGTGCGCGTGACGCGTCTTGCGTCCGGGTCGATCACAAGGCGCTCGAATGGCGTGGCGTTCGAGTTGGGGCCCGCAGCGCCATCGGCAAACATGTTGGTGTGGACTGCGGCGTCCATGATCACCTTGCGGTCGTCCGTTTCAAACGCGTTGGCAGGGTGGAAGATGTAGCACGGCTCGATGTCGCACCAGATGATCTCGCTGCCCTTGCCCTCGCGGGGGAGCAGGCCAATGCGCGCGGCGTGCCTGGGATTCCAGCGGTAGGGGAACGAGTCACCTGCGACGAGCGCAGGCATCGAGAAGGTGACGGGAAGGTCCATCACGACGATATAGTTTTTCGTGATCATGCAGTCGTGGATTGACGGGCCATCCTGCACGGCGATCGGTTCGTTGCGGCGCACCTTGCCGGATGTGTCGACCACAGTGTGCCAGACGTTTGCGGGGTCCTGCGTATGGTAGGTGATGGCGTGCATTTCGCCCGTGTCGGGGTCGCGGTGCGGGTGGGCGGAGAAAGCCTTGCCGAGCGTGCCGCCGAAATCGGTATGCGCGATCGTGTCGAGCGTCTCGGTCACTTCGACCGGGAAACCGCCGGCCTCGACGATGGCGAGGATTTTTCCGGCATGGCCGACGACGCTTGTGTTCGGACTTTCCTGGCCGGACGGACTGCGCGGGCCGGGCACGCGCTTTTCGCCGAGTGCTTCGCTCACGTTCGTGGAGCGCAGCCAGCGGTTGCGATACCAGAGCGCCTTGCCATCCTGCAGGCGAACGCCGTGCAGCATGCCGTCGCCGACGAACCAGTGGTGCGTGGCATGGTTCGGCGCCTTCAGCGGGTTGGGTCCGTTGCGGACATAGAGGCCGTTCAGGCTGGCGGGTATCTCGCCGGTGACCTTCAGGTCGGTGAAGGTCGCCTCGGATTTCACCGGTGTGTGGATGCCGGTGAGGTAGGGGTTAGGTGCCTTGGCGCGACGCAGCTTCCGGTTGAGGCTGGCGACGCCCAGAAGGCCGGTGGTGACGGCGCCGCGGATCGCCGTTTCGACGGGGCTGGTCATGGCGCTTCCCTCTGATCTTTTGTCCGCACTGATCGGCGGTCTGGCGTTTCGGCTAACTCGTATCAGGCGCGGCGTTTTGGGCGTGTTGCGCCATCCGCCGACTATGTTTACGGTGATAACATGGCAAGGAATGATAACAGTGTCAACATCGAAAATCAGGGTGAGCGCTATCACCATGGCGACCTGCGCGCTGCGCTGATTGAAGAGGGGCTTAAACGGCTGCGGGACGGGCCGGCGGAGGCGCTGAGCCTGCGCGAGATGGCGCGCAATGTCGGCGTGTCGGCGACGGCGGTTTACCGCCATTTTCCCGACAGGGCGGCGCTGCTGGGCGCGCTGTGTCTCGTCGGCGATGACAGGCTCGCGGATGCATTCGCCCAGGCCATGGCGAAGGCCAAGCCTGGGCTCGATGCGTTCAACGCGATGGGGCGCGCCTATGTGCGGTTCGCGCTCGCGAACCCGTCACTGTTTCGTCTGATGATGTCGGCGCAGGCCGGCGGCCTGGATCATGGACATTCGCGCGGGCGGGACATGCTCGCGCGCGGGATCGCCGAGATCAGCGGCGGCAAGTCGAGCAAGGCGATGCAGGACGTACGTCAGCTGCGCGCCTGGTCGATGGTGCACGGGCTGGCGATGCTGATGCTGGACGGGCTGGTGCCGGCGGATGATGCGATCATCGCGCGCGTCGTGGATGCGGCCGTCCTGTAGGAACGGCCGCCTCTTGATGTCTACTCCGCAGCCGCGCGCTTTGGCAGTTTCCAGCCGGGGCGGGCGAAGTGGCAGGTGTAGCCGTTCGGGATGCGCTCGAGGTAGTCCTGATGCTCGGGCTCGGCTTCCCAGAAGGCGCCGACGGGTTCGACTTCGGTGACAACCTTGCCGGGCCACAGGCCGGAGGCGTTGACATCGGCGATGGTGTCGAGGGCGGCGCGTTTCTGGTCTTCGCTCTCGTAGTAGATCGCCGAGCGATAGCTCATGCCGATGTCGTTGCCCTGGCGGTTCCTGGTCGTCGGGTCGTGAATCTGGAAGAAGAATTCGAGTAGGTCGCGATAGGACCATTTCGCGGGGTCGAAGATGATCTCGATCGCCTCTGCATGCGTGCCATGGTTGCGATAGGTGGCGTTGGGGACATCGCCGCCGGAATAACCGACGCGGGTGGAGATGACCCCGGGTTTCTTGCGGATCAGGTCCTGCATGCCCCAGAAACAGCCGCCGGCGAGGACTGCGCGTT
>JBMOGP010000279.1:0-4406 GCA_049318285.1 Hyphomonadaceae bacterium | reverse complement strand
GGCGTGAATTCGCAATACTTCACCGGATGGAATTCAGCCTTCGTGTCCAAGGATCTGCTCGCGCACGAATATGTCCATTCGTGGAATGGCAAGTATCGGCGGCCGGCCGACCTGTGGACGCCGTCGTTCAATGCGCCCATGCGAGCGGGGCTGCTGTGGGTCTATGAGGGGCAGACGCAGTATTGGGGGAATGTGCTGGCGGCGCGCTCGGGCTTCGTGACGAAGCAGCAGGCGCTGGACCTGATCGCGAACAACGCTGCCATGTACGAAACGCGCACGGGCCGCGATTGGCGGCCGCTGGCAGACACGACGATGGACCCGGTGATCGCAGCGCGGCGATCGCTGCCCTGGCAGAACTGGCAGCGCAGCGAGGACTACTATTCCGAAGGCCAGCTGATCTGGATGGATGTCGACACGCTGATCCGCGAGAAGACGCAGAACAAGAAGTCTCTGGACGACTTCGCGAAGGCGTTCTTTGGCGTTCACGATGGCGACTGGGGGCAGCTGACCTATACGCGGGCCGACCTGGTGGCGACGCTCAACAAAGTGACGCCGCATGACTGGGAGACGTTCTTCCGGAGACGCGTGGATGACGTTGCGCCAAAGGCGCCATTGGATGGACTGGAGCGCGGGGGCTACCGGCTCGTCTATGGGGATACGCCGAACACGCTGTGGCGCGACCAGGAAGCACGAACGCGGGCGGTTAACCTGCTCTACTCGCTCGGCCTCTCGACGGATGCGGCGGGGAAGATCACGCTTATCCAGTGGGATGGGCCCGCGTGGAAGGCGAAGCTCAACACGTCGCTGACGATCACGGGCGTGAACGGGCTGGCCTTCACGCCGGAGCGGCTTCGCGCTGCGGCGGGAGAGAGCAAGGACACGCCTGTCGAGCTGCTCATCCGCCTCGGCGACACGCTGAAGACCATCAAGCTCGATTACACGGGCGGCCACCGGTATCCGCGGCTGGAGCGGATCTCTGGCAAGCCGGCCTACATCGACGATATTCTGGCAGAGCGGTAGCGTGGCTCGCAGGTTGGCGCCTGCCGGCGCGCATTACTGCCTCGGCGGAAAGAATGCGCCGACAACGCCGGCAAACTGGACCGGGCTGGCGTATCCGTCGGGGGACACGGCCTGAACGCCGAAGAACCAGTCGTCGATCACAACCGTCTCAAGCATGGTGGACGTCTTACCGGCGGCTACGACCTTGCTGTGCTGCCAGACCGGGGATGTCGTGTCGCGCCACCAGACGATGTAGCTGGCGGCCCCTTCGCTGGCGGTCCAGGTGACAGTGGTGTTGGCGGATACCGCGCCGTCGATCTTCACCTCGCGAGGGGGACGCGGGGCAGAAGCGAGCGCAGCCATCGTCATCGCGTTGAGCTTCGTCACGCGTGCGAGATAGGGGAAGTCGACGCCGTCGATGGTGTCGCCGTAGACGACACCATTCTCGGTACGCAGGTCCTGATGCTGGCGGTGATAGTGTTCGGCAGCTTCAGTTACGCGCACGGCCGGGAACCCCGCTTCAACCATCGGCACCTGGTCGCCGCCGCGGCTGAAGCGGTCGCGACGGTAGACCATGGAGACATCGAAGCTGGGCATGTGCGCTTGGGCGATGGCGTCAACATAGCGCGCCAGGTTGCGGGAGGGTGCATCGACCTCGCCGCCGACGGAGCGGCGGGCGGCAGCGATGGTCTCGGACTCGTTGGAGCGCACGCCTTCGGAGAAGACACGAACGCGGTCGTCGATATGGGCAGCCATCCCGTGGCTGTTGCCGACAATATCGTTGTTGAGGACCGCCAGGACTTCCCAGCCCTGCTTCTTTGCATAGTCGGCAAGGATGCGTCCGCCGTGGAGGCCCTGCTCTTCTCCGCTCAAGGCCGCGAAAACCAGCGTTGCGCCGAACTTGCGTTTGGACAGGATCCGCGCGGCTTCCATCACAGCGGCGACGCCGGAAGCGTCGTCGTTGGCGCCGGGCGCATCTGCGGTGAAATTCATAACGTCGGTGACGCGACTGTCGAGGTGGCCCTGGATGATGATGACGCGGTTCGGGTCGGTCGCGCCGCGCTGGATAGCAACAGCGTTGGCGATGACCGTTGGACTGGGTACGCGCGGTGGTGCGGTGAGCGTGTCCTGCACGGTGATGACTTCGAGGCAGGTGCTGCAATCGGCGCTCATCTTCCGAAACTCGGACTCGACCCAGCGGCGGGCGGTGCCGATGCCGCGCGTGTTGGACACCTGATCCGAAAGCGTATGGCGGGTGCCGAAGCTCACCATCTTCTCAATGTAGCCGCGGAGGCTGGCCTCGCTGACATCGACGGAGACGGAGGCGAGCGCGGAACGAACTGTCGCGCTCGGTTGAGGCACCGGCGGCGACTGCCCGCCCGTTGCGCACCCCCCAAGCAGAAGCGTGGCTGACGACAGATATCCCAGCACGGCTTTCATTGAGATCCTTCAGGTACGCTTGTGCTGTCATGCTTGGCTGATGCTAGTACGGGTGACAAGTGTTGCGGCGAGACTGTGGATAGAAATGACGAAGACGCACGCCCTTTGCGGCATCGCGCTGCTTGCCGCCCTCGCCTTCAGCGGAGCTATCGCAATGGCACAAAAGCCCACACTCGATCCGGAGACTTTCCTGCCGCCTACGCTGCCGTGGAGCGGCGCGAGCGAAAAGCTGCTCGCTCAGGCGGACGATCCGTGGATCACCCCTTCGGAGAAGACAGGGCTGACGACAACGCCCAACTATGCCGACACGCTAGCCTTCCTGCGGAAAATGGATGCGCAGTCCAAGCTGATGCGGATCGACCACTTCGGGACAACGCCGCAGGGGCGGAAGATGGTGGCGGCGATCCTCACCAAGGATGGCGCGAAGTTGCAGGATGCAAAGCCGGTATTCCTTGTGCAGGCGGGAATCCATTCTGGCGAGATCGACGGCAAGGACGCGATGCTGATGCTGATCCGCGACATGCTGTTCAAGGGCAAGGACAGCCTGCTCGACAAGGTCAACATCGTATTCATACCCGCCCTCAACGCCGACGGGCATGAGCGCTCGACGCCGTACAGCCGGCCGAACCAGCGGGGACCGAAGGAGATGGGCTGGCGCAACACGGCACAGAACCTGAACCTGAACCGCGACTTCATGAAGGCCGAGGCGCCGGAGATGCAGGCTCTGCTCGCCCTGATCAACAAATACGATCCGGATTTCTACATCGATCTGCACGTTACCGACGGACTCGATTACCAGTACGACGTGACTTACTGGTTCGACGGGTGGGATGGGCTCTATGCCGACAGTCCGGCGATTGGGAAGTGGCTGAACGAAGTCTATCGTCCCAGGGCCGACGCAGCGCTGAAGACGAATGGGCACGTTCCGGGACCGATGATCTTTGTGCGCGATGAGGCCGATCTCCAGAAGGGTATCGACTTCATGGCGTTCGATGCGCGGTTCAGCCATGCCTATGGCGACCTGCGGCGGCTGCCGACGGTTCTGGTTGAGAACCACTCACTGAAACCTTACCGGCAGCGCGTGCTGGGGACGTATGTACTCCTTGAGGAAACGCTCAAAACGCTGGCGAGCGAAGCAAAATCGCTGAAAGCGGCGATCGCGTCAGATCGCGCGGGGCGGCCGAAGACGGTAGATGCGAACTGGAAGACGAAGGAAGCGCCGGTGGGCATGTTGGCCTTCCTGAGCGTCGCGTCCGAGCAGACCAACTCCCCTGCATCGGGCGCAAAGGTGTCGCGCTATCTTGGCAGGCCCGGGCCGGCGGTGCCGGTACCGATCTACGGCTCAGAGCCGGGTCTGCAGCTTGATGTGGCGAAGGCCTACTGGGTTTCGGTGACCAAGCCGGATGTTATCGCCAAGCTGAAGCTGCACGGGATCAAGGTCGAAGCCATCACTGAGCCCATGACGGTGGATGTGGAGATGATCCGCCTTGATGGCTTTGGCAATGCGGGGCTGTCAGAGGGCCGCATGACCTATGCTGCGACGGGCTTGAAGCGCGAGCGGCGCCAGGAAATCTTTCCGCCCGGATCGGTGCGCGTATCGACCGACCAGCCTCTGGGCGCGCTGGCGGCATGCCTGCTGGAGCCGGAGAGCGAGGACTCGTTCTTCGCCTGGGGGTTCTTCGCCGAGATTCTCTCTCGGGTCGAATACATGGAACCGTACGCCATCGCGCCGATGGCGGAGAAGATGCTGGAACAGGATCCGGCGCTCAAGGCGGAGTTCGAGGCGCGCCTCAAGGACGATGCAGCATTTGCGGCCTCTCCGCTGCGACGACTGCAGTTCTTCTATGAACGCAGCCCGTTCTATGATCAGCGTTACTTGCTGTATCCAGTCGGCCGCGAGACCTGAGCTGTCTGTTCATGCTGCGTTGATCCGGCAACTGGCCGGTCGAGGGCTGGAGGGCGTGGCT
>JBMOGP010000278.1:0-4412 GCA_049318285.1 Hyphomonadaceae bacterium | reverse complement strand
CATCCGGCGTCGTGTCCTCCAGCCCGTCATCCGCACACAGCTTCCAGCGATCGCCAGCAGCCACAGGAAGATCGAGCTTGCCTGGCAGGATCGGCGTGTCCGGGGCCGCGCAAGCGGCGAAGAACAGACTCATGGTCGCGAGTGCCCGCTTCATCATTCAAGGTCCGGCAAAGCTGACGCCGACCGCGGCCGCAACCGCTGCAAGCTTCATGTCCTTGGTCCATATCGTGATCGGCTTGCCCAGCACGGCGGAGGCAAGCAGATGGGCATCCGAGTAGCCGATCCCGCGCGCAAAGATGCGACGCGACTCAATGAAGACCATCACCTCTGCCTCCGTCGCCAACGGTGCTCGCGGAAGATTGGCAAGATCCCACAGGGTTTTCGTGCGATCGCGAAGCGACCCCAGGGCAAGCTCGCCGAGCACGTGGTCGTGCATTACGATCGACCTTGCGTCGAGCAACGCGTCCAGACCGTCAAGCGTACCTCGAAAATGGTCGATCCACACGGATGAGTCTGCAAGGACCATGAGCGATGCCTACACGGCTAATCGGCGGCGGGGCGCAGCCTTCGCCTTGGGGTCATACCCTTTCAAGCGCGCCAGCCGCTTAGCACTCTCTCGCTCAATAAGCGCCTTGAGCGCCTCGCGCACCAGTGCGGGTCGCTCCTCGATCCCGGTAAGCTGCTCGGCTCGTTCGAGCAGGTCGTCGTCAAGTGTGATCGTCGTGCGCATGTGCAGCCTTCCATCGCCAAGCATCAAGATACGCATCATTTGATGCCAAAACAAGACCAGCTTGGCGCATATTGACCTGCAAGACTATTTCGGCTGCTCGTCGAGGCCTGTACCCGGGACGCCAACGCATGGCCACTTCATGAGCGACACCTGCCTCCGCCCTTGCCGGAACGGGTCAACGAGAACGCGGCGCTCAGCCGCCTGACGTTGGCATGTGACAGCTCAGCCGGACCGCGCAGCGCCATGCCGACCGAAGGGTTGCCGCGCAGCATCGTCCAGCCGCGCGACTGCTGGGCGTCTTGATAAGCTGCGATGATTGGCTCCGGCGCCTGCATTATCGCTGCGGCAAGGCCAGGAAAGCCTGCAGGGGCTGAGTTGCTGGTTAAGGGCCGTCCGCGTGCGACCAGCTGAACGCTGGCCGAAGCCGGTCTCACGGAAAGGCTGGGAAAGCCTGGTGAAGAATGTGAACTTCGGCGCAGGCTGGAAGGTATCGCACCAGGAGACGCGGGTCAGCTTTGCGCCGCACAGCCCTAACCTGCCGGGCCAGTTCAGATCAGATCAGATCAGATCAGATCAGATCAGATCAGATCAGATCAGGATTTCGACAAGCCACCAGTGTCAACCGCGGAGCAGGCATGCATCAGCCGGGCGGAGCAAACGTGCATCACTTATGCTGGGCAGCGAAGAGGCCTTGCCTCAATCGTCCAATAGCGCGTTCAAGGCCGATGCGGCGCTTCTCAAAAGCGGGGCTGGCGCATTGCAACTATGCCGCCTCAATATCCGTCCGGGCAAAGTCATCGCCCTTGAACAGCAACGAGACGCCGAGCGCTTTCGCGCAGGCGTAAGAAAAGCAATCGACAATGTTCAGGCGCGCGGCGTGGCGGCCCTTTCCATAGGCGGAAAAGCAGGCGACGGCCGCGCGGCCGATTTCATCCGTGATCGGCATGATTTCAATGTCGGCTTCGACCAGAAGGTCATCGAACAGGCCTTCCGCCTGCTCCGGCGTGATGTCGAGCCGCGTTGCGAGAACGGCGCAGGTTTCGAGCCGAACCAGGGGCGAGGTCTGGCGCGCATCCGCCTTTCCCAGGGCGGCAGTGAGTGCGCCGGCTTCTGGCTCGCCTGTGATCAGCGCGACAACGGCGGACGTGTCGATGAACATGCGCAGGCCCTCCCTCTGGCCGTTCATTGGCCGCTGAGGGCGTCGATCTCGTCCTTCGTCATTGCCCGGGCGGCGGGGCCTGCCATGGCCTTCGCCTTGCGGGCCAGCGCGTCCAGCCGGGCGGCCAGGGGCGTGGCATCGCGTTCGCGGCGCAACGCATGCTCCAGTGCGGTGATCACGGCCTCTGTCATGGTCGTCTTGCGCACGTCGGCGAGGCGGCGGGCCAGCGTGGCGGCGCGGGGGTCGCGGATGGTTAACATAGCGGCGCCAACTCCCATTGTGTCTATACTGTATATACAGCCCCGTCTATACAACAGCAAGGCTCAAGGCTTCGGAAGAATGGCGAGCGCACTGTGGTCGGCGAAGCATGATGGCGCTTTGGCAGAAGGGAAGACCAGGGCCTGGTTCCGACTGCAGCAGGGCCATCGCGTAAGTCGTCCATCAGGGCGTCCCTCAGGGCGTCCAAGTCCCACCGGTCGCTCGCGACGGGCACGGCTGGCGCGGCGGTGATCGGCCAGCATTTCAGAGGCAAGCTGCAGTTGCGCCAGCAGATCGCGGAACCGAAGGAATTCTTCGAATTCCCCGATGGCCACTTCCTTCGTGACACAGGCGTCCAGCCTTGCGCGAACGCGTCAACCAGAACGCGGCGCAAAGCCACCCGAGGCAGGCCTGTGACAGCTTCAGCCCGACCGCGCGACCGCGCGACCGCTGGGCGTCCTGATAAGCCGCGAGATTGACGCCGGCGCTTCCACGATCGCCGAGGCAAGGCCCCTCAGATCGCCATCCCCAGATGCGCCGCCACCGAGAAGATGTCCTTGTCGCCGCGGCCGCACATGTTCATCACGATGAGCCCGTCCGGCCCAAGCTCCTTCGCGATGTCGCCCACGCGCGCCAGTGCATGCGCAGGCTCAAGCGCCGGGATGATGCCCTCAAGCCGGGTGCACAGCTGGAACGCCTCCAGCGCTTCCCTGTCGGTGCAGGTGCGATAGGTCGCGCGACCCGTCTCGTGCAGGAAGGCGTGCTCCGGCCCGATGCCCGGATAGTCGAGCCCGGCCGAGATCGAATGCGCATCGGTGATCTGCCCGTCCGCATTCTGCAACAGGTAGGTGCGGTTGCCATGCAGGATGCCCGGCATGCCGCCCGAGAGCGAGGCTGCGTGCATCGGCGTATCAACGCCATGCCCGCCCGCCTCGACGCCGATCATCCGAACGCCCTCGTCTTCGAGGAAGGGATGGAACAGGCCGATCGCGTTCGACCCGCCGCCGATCGCAGCGACCAGAACATCCGGCAGACGCCCCTCCAGCTCAAGGATCTGTGCCCGGGCCTCGCGCCCGATCACGCTCTGGAAATCACGCACCAGCATCGGATAGGGATGCGGCCCCGCCGCCGTGCCGATGACGTAGAATGTGTTCGACACATTCGTCACCCAGTCACGCAGGGCTTCGTTCATCGCATCCTTCAGCGTGCCCGTGCCCGAGGACACCGGCACGATCTCCGCGCCAAGCAAACGCATGCGGAACACGTTGGGCTTCTGCCGCTCGACATCCGTCTCGCCCATGAACACCACGCATGGCAGGCCAAAGCGCGCACATATTGTTGCGGTGGCGACGCCATGCTGCCCCGCCCCCGTCTCCGCGATGATGCGCGTCTTGCCCATGCGCCGCGCCAGCAGCACCTGCCCGATGCAGTTGTTGATCTTGTGCGCGCCCGTGTGGTTCAGCTCGTCGCGCTTGAAGTAGATCTTCGCGCCGCCGAAATGCTTCGTCATGCGCTCGGCGTAATACATCGGGCTCGGCCGCCCGACATAATGCTCAAGCAGCCAGTCGAACTCTGCCTGGAAGCCCGGATCGGCCCTGGCGCGCACATACTCCTGCTCGAGATCGAGCACGAGCGGCATCAGCGTCTCGGCGACATAACGCCCGCCGAACGCGCCGAACCGCCCACTGGCGTCGGGCCATTGCGACCAGGTGTTCTTGAGCGCCGTCATTGCCACTTCCTCAACTGCGAGGCTCCTTTACGCCCCTGAGGGCTGCCGCGCCAGAGGTCGGTCAATGACCCTCAGCGGTTCTGCAGCATCATGATCGCGATATCGTCCCGCGGCGTGAAGTCCGTGCGCGTCATCTCGAAGCGCGTCGGACCGGTCTTCTGCAGCCCTTCTGCACACAGGGTGATGAGCTGATCGGGCGAGTCCTTCTCGATCGTCAGGCGAAAGCTCCCGATCGGCCTGGCCCAGTTGGCGCCCGTGGTCAGGACATAGCCGAGCGTGCGCTCGCTGATCATCCGGTCATCGCCCGCACTCCGCTTCATCCTGTCCAGCGCCGCATCGAAGTCGGCGTCGATGCAATAGTCGGCCTTGATGGCGGCGCGCTCGTCTACCCCGGCGTAGATATAGGAGGCGCCAACGGACCCGCCGACGACCGGCTTGTAGACATGCTCCACGACAATATCCCTGCCTGCCGGGAAGGTCTGCATGCGATGGAAGGTCGTCTTCAGCGTCCAGGCAGGACGCAGGTAGGCGATCTC
>JBMOGP010000277.1:0-4414 GCA_049318285.1 Hyphomonadaceae bacterium | reverse complement strand
AGGGCGAATACCAGTTCAAACCTGAGCCGCCCTTCACCGTGGGGATGGACCTGGCGGGTGTCGTCGATTCGGTTGGGCAAGGCGTCAGGCTTGGGTTGGGCGCACGCGTTGCAGGTGGCGCCAAGACCGGCGCGTTTGCGGGCTTCGCAATCTGCCCGGAGGCCACTCTGCAGGGCGTACCGGACAACATGCCGACCCCGCTCGCGGCTGCTTATCCTGCGGCCTACGTGACAGCCCATGTATCCCTGGTTGCGCGGGGCCACCTGCAGGCAGGGGAAACCTTGCTGGTCCACGGCGCATCTGGCGGCGTCGGGATGGCGGCGATGGATTTGGGACGATTGCTTGGTGCGCGCGTGATCGCGACGACGGGCTCGTCTGAAAAGCGCGAGGCCCTGTCGCGCGCTGGCGCGGATGAAGTGATCGTGCTCGGTCACACGCCCGGCAATGCCTTCCGCGAAGAGGTCAAGGCGCTGACCGGCGGACGCGGCGTCGATGTGATCTTTGACCCCGTCGGCGGCGATGTGTTCGATGAATCGACGCGCTGCATAGCCTTCGATGGTCGCCTTCTCGTCATCGGCTTTGCCGGCGGACGCATAGCGTCGGTGAACACCAACATGCCGCTCATCAAGGGGTTCTCTGTCGTCGGCGTCAGGGCTGGCGAATACTGCCGAAAGTTTCCCGACCGCGGTCGCGCGATCCGCGACGAAATCTGGCGCTGGGCAGCTGAAGGGCGCACACGGCCAACGGTCTTCGCAGAGTTGCCGCTGGCACAATGGAGAGAGGCGTTTGAGCTCATGCGCGACAGGCAGCTCGTGGGGAAAATTGTGCTGCGACCGTAAGGCGCTATTCTACCTGCGCCAGCCAGCAAGAACGGAATCCGCCGCTGCATCCAGCTCGACTTCGGTCCACTTGCGGCCCTTCATCTCGGCTTTCAGCAGGTAGCTGATCGGCGCCATGAAGAGACCGCCGAGAAGATCGGGCGGCAGGTTCTTGAAGTCGCCAGACGCGATGCCTGCCTTGCGCAGGTCGCCTACCATGCGCGCCACAGCTCGACCCGCCTCGCCGCCTTCGCGCTCGGCGAGGGCAGACTCGGCAAATCGCTGTCCGAAGGCGAAGGCGTCCTTGTTGGCGCGATAAGCCAGATAGATCGCCTTCCATGTCAGCTTGAGCCGTTCCGGCGGCGCCATCGAGGTGTCGAGGCCTTCACCTGCGCCAAGGAAGACCTCCTGCTTCATCTGTCGGTAGGAGGCGATCAGCAGATCGTCCTTGCTGTCGAAATGGCGATAGAGCGTACCTTCGGCGACGCCGGCCTCGGCCGCGATTGCAGCGGTCGTCGCCGCTTCCATGCCATCGCGCGCGACGATACGGGCGGCAGCTTGCAGCAGACGTTCACGCGTCGCCTGGCCGGAGGTCTGTGTCGCAGCGTTCATCAAGCGATGGCGCCCGCAATGCTGGGTCATGTCAAGATTAACGCACCGCATTGTCGCCGCACCTGCTGGACTAAACGCATGAAGTCGTCAGGCTGACGCGGTGAGCGAAGCGCGATTCCTTGGCATCGATTTCTCGGGCGCGGCGGCCCCGTGGCGCGCGACGTGCTCGCGCCCCACGGTCTGGGTCGCGGTTCTGGAGGGCGTCCGGCTGGCCGACCTGCGGCCGGTGCAGAAGCTGGACCCGGGGAGCGCGCCGTTCGACAGCCTGGTGAACCTGCTTCGGGCGGGACAATTCAGGGCAGCCGGGATCGATGCGCCATTCTCCCTGCCTGACCCGCACTTTCCCGACGGCGGGTATGCCCATCTCCTTGAGGATGTTGGCGCTCTCCCGCCAGCCAGCGACCGGCCGTTCCCAATGGGACCGCAACTGATCGCGTTGGCCGAGCGCTACGCCCCCAAGCAGAGCGCCAAACCTTACCGCGCAACAGAACGCGCATGGAGCGGCGCGACCCCGCGATCGTCGCTGTGGTGGAAACCGCGCGGCGGTGCACCGTTTGCTGCGGCTTGCATGACGCTGCTTTACCGCGCCGGACGCCCCATCTGGCCTTGGAAAAATGCGCCGGGAATGCTGGTGGAAGCGTTTCCAGCAGCGCAGCTGCATGCCTGGAGCCTGCCGCACATGAAATACACCGGCATCGACGCTGGCTCCGTCCGCACGAAGATCATCGCGGAGATCCAGCGGCGGCAGGGGATCGCCATCGCGCCAGCCGATCGCAGGGAGATGCAGCGCACGCCGGATGCGCTTGACGCTTTCCTCGCAACCTTCGCCGGACGCGCGGCTGCGAACCGGGCGCTGAAGCTGCAGAAGCCCTCAAGCTGGAAGACGGAAGGCGCGATCGCGGTACATGTCTGACACGCACGTTGCGGGACGTGGACGTTGCGGGTGAAGTAACGACTTATCACCTTTGGAATATCGATCAGGAATTTGCAAATGAGCTTCGCCATCCGCCAGCTTGGCTCGCACGACCGCGAACAATGGCTGGCGCTGTGGCGCGGATATCTTGCATTCTATGAGACCGAACTGGCAGCCAGCGTGACAGACCTGACGTGGAACAGGCTGCTCGATCCGGAGGCCCCGATCCACGGCCTCTGCGCGGCCACGCCAGAAGACCGCATTCTCGGCACCTGCACTATCTTTTCCATCCAGTGACCTGGGCGGCGGGACCGCGCTGCTACCTGGAAGACCTTTTCACTTCGCAAGACGCTCGCGGGCGCGGCGTCGGGCGGGCGCTGATCGAGGCCGTGTACACGTCCGCAGACGCGCTTGGCGCTGACGAGGTCTACTGGCTGACACAGGAATTCAATGCAACGGCCCGCCGGCTCTACGACCAGGTTGCCAAGGCCACGCCGTTCATCAAGTACCGGCGGTAAGTCGGACGCGACTGAGCTCTTGCAAGCCGCAGCAACACGGGGGGGACGTCGAGACCTTGGTCTCCCCATCCGCATGCCGCGGATCGGGGCTGACATCGAAGAACGCTCGCGAGAAGGATGAATTCGACGAAGAAGGCGTGGCCTGCCTGATGAGCATCGATCCGTTTCGAGTTGCGGCGCCATCAGCTCGCCTGAATGCGACACTCAGACCCAACTCGCTCCGGACGTTCGCGGAATGATCGGACGAGGCGTTGCTGCAACGCGATAGCGTCTGGGACATCTCAGGCGGGATCGAAGCACACCAGCACAGCCCCCTAACCTGCGATGGCCTTCGAACCATCGGCACGAACTGATGACCGGAATTCTTGTGGCACGGACTTCCCGATCTCACCATGCCGGCCGGGAACCGGCTTGCCGAACGCATCGCAGCCTGTGAATGCGCCGTTAGGTTTCAGGGAGCGCGGTAGCGGCTGAGATCGAGGCCAGGCGCGACGTCCCTGCGGCCCCACGCGCGAAGACCGGCGTTGCGGGTCTGATGCTTGTGGAAACCCATCCGGCGAGCCTCGCGCCATTGAGGCAGGCATCGCCCTTCTGTTTGAAGCCGCCGACCATCCGGTCGACGCAGACAGAGTTGACATAATGAAACAGCCCGGTCTTTTGACCGGGCTGTACCAACAGTTCGCTTAGAAGGACCGTGATTAGCGGCCGATCGTGATCTGCACTTCCGCGCGACGGTTAAGCGGCTCGCGGGTTCCGTCCGGACGAGCTTCTGCCGGTTCGGATTCACCCTTGGCAGCCGTCGAGATTGCCGCGTCGGCGACGCCCGAGGCCAGAAGAGCCTGCTTCACGACGTCTGCGCGACGTTGCGACAGGCGATCGTTGTAGGCCGAGCCACCCGACGAGTCGGTGTGGCCTTCGACGGCCGTCAACGTGATCGAGCAACCACCGGCCTTCGCGCGGGTGACCGCCGCGTTGATCGTGTCGCGGTTCGCGGTCGTGAGATCCGAACGATCCCATTCGAAGTAAACGACGAACGGCGGCTGCTGCTGCGTGCACGCCTGGGCCTGCGACTGCCCGTTCGTTGTGGGCGGCGGAGGCGGAGGCGGAGGCGGAGGCGGCGGCGGCGGGGGAGGCGGCGGCGGGGGAGGCGGCGGCGGCGGCGGCGGCGGTGCCGGCGGCGGCGGAGCCGCAAACTGCCAGCGGAGGCCAGCCGTCACTGCGTGATCCTGATAGTCGCTCTCGTAGTTTCCGCCGATGCCGATGAAGGCCAGATCAGGCGCAGAGGTGTAGGTGTAACCCAGGTCGACGGTCAGCTGATCGCCCATCTTGATGCCGAAACCGGCCATCGCGTTGTAAGCCAGAACCGTATCGCTGTCGTCGAAGCCGTTGGCCTGAGCGCCAGTCCCGGTGAGGTAGGTCGAGGCGGCGCGACTATCGACGCGTGCTCCGCCCGCACCGATGCCGAGATACGGAGAGAGGGCCGAGCCTTCGATCGGGAAGTCTTTCAGAACGTTGATCATCGCGGTGCTGACGCGCGACGAGCCAGCGCCATC
>JBMOGP010000276.1:0-4432 GCA_049318285.1 Hyphomonadaceae bacterium | reverse complement strand
GAAGGCGGCGCCAGCAAGGTCCTTCACGACCTGGTCCATGTCGGCGTCCGGCATGACGATGCCGTGGTTCTTCGCCCCGCCCATCGCCTGCACGCGCTTACCGTTGGCTGCGCCGGTGTGATAAATGTAGTGGGCGATGTCGGAGGAGCCAACGAAGCTCACCGCCCTGATCGTCGGGTGATGCAGGATCGCATCGACGGCGACCTTGTCGCCATGCACCACGTTGAGTACGCCCGTCACATCGAGACCGGCGGCGGCGCCTGCTTCCATGAACAGCTCACCAAGGCGAACCGGCACGGACGGATCACGCTCGGACGGCTTGAGCACAAACGTGTTGCCCACCGCGATCGCTACGCCAAACATCCACATCGGGATCATGGCGGGGAAGTTGAACGGCGTGATGCCGGCGACGACGCCGAGCGGCTGGCGCATCGAGTAAACATCGATGCCCGGGCCAGCGCCTTCCGTGTATTCGCCCTTGAGGGCGTGCGGGATGCCGCAGGCGAACTCGATGACTTCCAGGCCGCGCTGGATGTCGCCCTTCGAGTCAGCCACCACCTTTCCATGCTCGCTGGAAAGCAGTTCGGCCAGCGGCTGCATGTTGGCTTCGACGAGGCGCTTGAACTCGAACATCACGCGAGCGCGGCGTTGCGGGTTCGTGCCGGCCCAGCCCGGCAGGGCCTTTGCTGCCGCCTGTACGGCTGCATCGACGTCCTCGGTCGTGGCGAAGCCGACCCTGGCCTGGACCTCGCCCGTATTGGGGTTGAAGACATCCCCTTCGCGGCCCGAGGTCGCCTTGACCGATTTTCCGCCGATGAATCCTTCGATACGCCGCATGCGCGCAACTCCCAGCACGTTTGTCTATATCGGGGCTTCGATAACCCTATCCGCTTGACGGTGCCAGCCGTAACCGCCACCTGCAGACCATGACAATCGCCAGTTTTCCCGAGCGCCCCGAATTCCGCCTGCCCCGCCAGCCAAAAGCCTTGGTTTTCGATCTGGACGGGACCCTGATCGATTCCGAAGCGCTGGTCCTGGAGGCCTACATGGCAGCGGCGGATCGGCACAGTGTCCCGTTCACGCACGCGCAGTTCCTCTCGCTGGTGGGTCGTCACCGGCAGCACAGCGAAATGAAGATGCGCGAGTATTTCGGCGAAACGTTTCCGCTTGAGGCGTTCTACGCAACTGTTGGCGAGTTTTTTGGCGACCGCTCCGCCCCGCTGAAACCCGGCGTTGACGCCTTGCTCGACAGGCTCGACGCGTCAGCCACGCCTTACGCGCTGGCGACCTCTTCGGGGCCGGGCTGGGTGTCGAAGCACTTTGCCGCACATCGACTTACTGAACGCTTTCGCGCAGTGGTCACCCGCGACGACGTCACACACGGCAAGCCACATCCAGAGCCTTACCTGAAGGCGTCGACCATGCTGGGCCACGCGCCGGGCGACATACTCGCGATCGAGGACTCGCCAACCGGCGTCGCCTCGGCGCATGCTGCGGGCCTGATGACGATCATGGTGCCGGACCTGATCCAGCCGGATGAGGAGACGCGCGGCCGCGCGCTCCATGTCGGGCAGTCGCTGGATGACGTGCTTACCCTGCTGGGAGACTAGCGGCTCCCTTACGCCCACCCAGGCCTGGCGGACATTGCGAGCAGCATCTCGCGCGGCAGCGCTGCCTCGCTGGCCTTCCGTCCCTGCCAGGCTTTGTTGACCGGCAGTGCGGGATTAGAGGTGATCCTCAGGTTCGCGCAGTGGCGGTCGGACAGATCGCCTTCCTTGTTGAAGTCGTGCTCCTCCATGAACGACAGCAGCTGGAAGGTGCACTTCCCGCAGTTGATGTCCGGTTGCGGACGCTCGCGATGTTCAAACAGGCCGTCGGCCAGAACAGGCGGACGCAGTTTCGGATCGGCTCCCTGATCGTGATGTACAGTTTCTTGCGGCCGGTCGTTGCCGTCACCTTGCCGGTCGGCATGCCCTTGGCGATGTCGGACACGCGACAGGTCGCAGCCTTCGGCGGATCGCCGGGCGCATTGACTTCGACCCAGGCATCCGCCGAAACCAGGACGAAGTGGGCGCAGACCGGCGCGGCGGCCAGCACCAGCGCCGAGACGCCAAGCCGTGCGGAGACCGAGCGCTTCACCCCGAACCCCATGTGCCGCCACTGCGGCGCCAACCAGGTGAGCATCTCCTCACAGCACTGGTGAACGTTTCCCGTGCGGCCTGCACAAGATGGGTCAACCTCTCTATCCTTTCTCCCTTCTGCTTCGCAGGTTTTCAGGAAACGTGGCAAGGTTGCGTCCTCGACGCCGGAAGGTGAGGAGTGGAACATGCGATTGCTGCTTCTGACGCTGTGCAGTCTGCTGACCACTGCCTGCATGACAAGCGAAGAGGCCCATGGCCTGCGCCCTGGCTCACCGCTCTGCACCCATGTCTGCAAAGACGGGAAAACCTTCCTGTCCCGCCAGATGAATTCCGGCCAAGTCGAGGTAACCGCCGGCGGGCGCACGCAGGAGGCGGCGAACAGCGATGGCGAGCCGGTCCCCGGCCGACCCCGTCTTGAACAGGTCGGCGACGCGATGCGCCTCACCGGCATGCCGGGCGGACCTTACGAGGCCTGCCTCATCGCCCGCGAAAGCGTCGGATAACGCTGCGCAAGCTTGGCGTGATTTGCGTGCAAGACCGCTTCATGCATCATGCCTCTTCGGGCGGATCATTGCCCAGGCAACAAGCGAGGCAGGCAGATGTTCTTGCGTGCAATTCTCAGTTCGATTGCAGCAGCATCCTTGATGCTGGCGGGGGCGGCGCACGCGCAGCCAGGGCTCAGCACCGGCCCGGACTATGACCTCATCTACAAGGCCGACCGCATCGACGACGATGCGCACAACGGCCTTGCACAGTTGCAACAGCAGGGTCTGACGGCGCTGCAGGGCAAGGATTTCGCTGTGGCGGAGGCGGCGTTCTCTGAGTTGCTTCGTCGCAAGCCGACTGCTCTCGGCGCCAGCTTCATGCTGGGCCTGTCGAAGATCGGCCTCGAGAAATGGGAAGAGGCAAAGATCGCGCTGGAGCGCGCCGTGATCGATGAACCGGAAAGGCCAGAGCCGAAGACACGTCTCGGCCTCACGCACATCATGTTGCAGAACGCCGAAGGCGCACGCCAGCAACGCGACGCGCTCCTGATGCTGGACGTCGACTGCAAGGGGTCGTGCAAGGACGCGGCATGGATCAAGGACGGCATCGTAGCGCTCGACCAGGCGCTGGCGCCCGGCGTGAAAGCGCGCGTTTCAGGCGCAGCGCTCGCCGCTGTTGCCACGCCGCCGGTGCAACCTGGCGTGTTCGATCCTTCAAAATACAGCCTCGTGGCTTTTGACGATCCGGACGATCTATATGACCTGCTCACCAAGGAAGGCCGCTGCCAGACGAACAAGACAGCCGCGCCGCGCCAGCCTTGCGCCCTGATCCTTTATCGCCCCACCGATGACTCGGGCGGGTCTTTGGCCGCCAACTTCAAGCCCGTGTTCAAGGTAACCTCGCGCAACGCGATCTGGGCGATTCACGACAAGCAGCTGCAGAAGATCAAGATCGACAACCTCTATATGGATGTCGTCGATGTGATCGGCGGCAAGCGCACGAACTATGAATCCATCGCGCTTGTGGGCAATGCGGAGAACGCCGCGAATTGCGGACAGGCCAAGCCATGCCTCGGCGATCTCGTCTCCGAGGACATGTTCAACATGTACCGGAACATGCCGGACTCGGTGGTAAAGGTGATCTGGGGCGGCGGGATGGAAGACTCAGGCACCGTGCGCGTCAGATAATCGCCAGACGACAACGACCCCAGGCTCGCCCGCCGCAAGCTCGCCAACGATTGCAGAGTCGACGAAGCCAGCTGCTCGTACCAGGGCGAGCACTGCAGGCGCAGCCTCTGGCGCCACGGCGATGAGCAGTCCGCCGCTGGTCTGCGGATCGCACAGGAGATCGCGGCGCCAGCCATCGAGGCTTGCCGGCAGCCTGACCGCCTCGCCATAGCTATCCCAGTTGCGCACCGCGGCCCCCGTGCGAACGCCCGCTCGCGCCAGCGTCTCCACTCCCGGAAGCAGCGGGACAGCGCCAGCCTCGATCCGCGCTGACAGGCCCGCCCCGCGCGCCATCTCCAGTGCATGACCAAGCAGGCCGAACCCCGTGACATCCGTCAACGCGTGCACCTCTGGGACCTGTCCGAGATCCTTACCCACCGCGTTGAGCTTTGTGGTCGAGGCAATCAGGGCGCGGTAGCCATCTGCATCCAGCCGGTCCTGCTTCAGCGCCGCGCTGTAGACGCCGACACCGAGCGCCTTCGTGAGGATCAGCTTGTCGCCCGCACGCCCGGTCCTGTTGGTAAGCAGCTTGTCGGGGTGCACCAGCCCAAGCGCGACCAGACCGTAGATCGGCTCCTT
>JBMOGP010000275.1:0-4445 GCA_049318285.1 Hyphomonadaceae bacterium | reverse complement strand
TGGACTTCTGGGCAAGACGGTCCATCGAGTCCGACAGCTGGTCCTTCGACACGGCCATGTTGCGCGACGAGCTCTGGCCGACGCCTTCAGCGTCATCGAAGTTCGAGAACTCGGCGCCGAGGAAGACGACTTCCCAGCCCTTGGCGCGCACGCGGTCGAGCGCGGCCTTGGCGGCTTTCTTGGTCATCTCGGTCGAGGAGTTTTCCTCGCCGTCTGTCATGATCACGAGCACGGCCTTTTCAGGCTTGTCCTTCTCGGCGAGCGAGACGATGCGGCCGATCGCGTCATAGAGCGGCGTCATCCCGCGCGGGTTCACTTCGCGAGTGGTGACATCGTTCCAGTCGCCGGCGTCGACGCCCTGGCGCAGCACGTCGAACTGCAGGCCGCCCTGCGCATCGAACACGGCGAGCGTGATATCGGCGTCGACCCGGGGGCCGCCATCGAGCGCTGCCAGCCCATCGGCATAGGCGTTCACCGAGGAGAGCGCTTCGTTCCAGATCGGCTCCATCGAACCAGTCCGGTCGAGCAGGATGTAGGAGTGCACCGCGGGATGGCGCGGCGGCTTGGCGAGCGCGGACGTGGTGGTGAGTGCGCCTGCTGTTGCGAGGGCGAGGATGGCGGCGAGGGCGGTGCGGGCTTTCATTGTCGGTCCCCAGGAGGTGCGCCGAAGCGCGGATGGTTGTGCCTAGTGCTCATTCAAGGCGAGGCTGGCGGCTGGCGGGGCGTCCTGGGGCGGCAGCGTGCCCGCGGCCGCCCATGTCACGCCGCTGATCAGCAGCGCGGTGAGCAGGAGGCGGATCGAGATTCTCACGTGCAGTCCCCAAAAACCTTGCCCTGAGGCAAGTCCCGCGGGCCGGTCTCCGGTCCCGTCGTGCACAAACCGTCGCAGCCGATTGGGGCCGCCGCACGGCGTCAATTGGGGCGAAACAAGGGATTGTTGCGTCAGGCCTGCGTTGGGGCCGCAAGCGCGTCTGCAACGTGCAGGACAGCGCCCAGCACCTGCCGGATGCGGGCAAGGTGTGGGGCGGCAAGGCGCGCGCCTGGCTGCGAAGGCGGATCGAACACGCGCGGCGAACCCGTCTCCGGGATCGCGAGAAGAAGGCGGCCATCGACGATCGCGCTCCGGGGTGCGCCGAGGTGAGGCAGGGTGGAGAGCTGTGCGATCAAGGCAGGCGCGGCGGGCTTGGCGGCTGCAAGCTCGTCCATCGAGGCCGCACCCAGATGCGGCGCCGTGATCTCGACGAGCAGGCCCGTGAACGCCGAGGCCTTGTCCGCGCCCGATCGCGGGATCGTCTCGACCGGTGTGATGCGAACGGCAAGTCCCGCATGCGCGCCGGCGATCTCGCCGCCTGTCCTCACGCCTGCGGAGACGGGAAGCAGGCCAGCATGCGACGCCCTTCCCAACGCGACACGCGCCGCATTGCGCCGGTTGAACGCGCCGAGCCCGCCGACCAGCACGTCGACGGCGTGCTGCGAATAGATGGCTGCGTTTTCGCGCGCAGCCTGCGCCAGCGCCCAGCCATAGCCGGCGAGCGCCCCACCCAGCATCACTGCGGCGAAGTCGAAGACGCCGCCCGGCGCGCCCATTGCGACGATTGCCGACCACAGCACAATCCCTGCCGACGCGCCCAGTGGCGCGCGCCAGGCGGCGCGTTCAGCTGTCCTGCGTGCGACGGGGTGCTGCAGGGTTTCGAGTTCGGCCAGCGCAGGCGCGAGTTCGGGAAAGGGCGTGTCTGTCGCGGCCGGTACTGCCAGCGCCGCCGGGGCGCTCCCGAGCTTCAGCGCGATGGCGCCGCCGATCGCAATCGTGAGGACCGCAGAGAACAGGCCGCCGAACACTGTCGCTGCGAGGCCAACCACGCCCGGCGTGCGGGTGTTTGCGCCGATGGCGATGCCGATCCAGACGACGATTGCGAGGATGGCAAATGCAAGAAAGGCCGTGCGCATCGCGCCGCTGCGCGAGCTCTCCGCCGCCTGTGCCTGCTGTGTCGCGCCCTGCCTCATTCCAGGCCTCTATAGACCAGCTGTCTGGCAATGCGAAATGTCTGCGAACCTGCAATCGCCGCGCGCCGTCATGCGGCGCGTGCAGGCTGTGGCGTGAGCTGTGATTTACCTGCTAGCGTCGCGCTGCGTCCCGGGGCCGGTCTCCGGGGCGGGCATCAGGGGCTGGAGTTGTCGCATGTTGAAATGGCTCAGCGTCATCACGCTGCTGGCGCTGGCGGCTGGCGTTGCCGTGGGCGCGTGGGGGGCGGCGTCGGGAGATCCGAATATCGTCGGCATGCTCACGCAGGTCGGACATGTGGGCGACCTCTGGCTCAACCTCCTGCGCATGACGGTGATCCCGCTTGTGTTCTCGCTGCTTGTCACGGGCGTGGCGTCGGTTGCGGACGCTGCATCGAGCGGCAGGGTTGCTGCGCGCGCGATCTTCGTTTTCGGCGTCCTGCTGGTCTCGGCCACAAGCTTTGCCTGCGTGGTGTTTCCGCTGCTGCTCTCTGCCGCCCCGGTCGATCCGACGGCGGCGGCAAGCTTCATCGCGCGCGCCGGAGGCCAGACGGTGCAGGCTGCCGCCCCGCCGACGCTGGGCGAATGGCTGGCCGCGCTGGCGCCGGGCAATGCGGTTGCTGCAGCTGCAGAGGGCGCGATCCTGCCGCTGGTCGTGTTCGCGCTGTTCTTCGGCTTTGCCGCGACACAGCTCCCCGCCGCCCAGCGCGCGCCGATGGTGGCGTTCTTCCGCGCCGTCGCCGACACGATGATCATCATCGTGCGCTGGGTGCTTCTTGCCGCGCCACTGGGCGTGTTCGCGCTGGCGCTTGGCGTCGGGTTGACGGCGGGCGTCGGGATTGCCGGGTTGATCCTGCATTACATCGTGCTGGTCTCGGCCGTTACGGCAGCCATCGTGCCGCTCGCTTTTCTGTTCGCCTTCATCTGGGGCAGGGCGAACCCCGCGCGGTTCATCAACGCAACGGCGCCGGTGCTGGCTGTCGCCATATCGAGCCGCTCGTCGCTGGCGTCCCTGCCGTTGATGGTTGAGCGCGCGCGCGATGCGATGGGAACGCCCGAGCGCGTGGCGAACCTTGTCCTGCCGATGGCGGTCGCGGTGTTCCGGATGACCAGCCCGGTCGCAAATCTCGGCGTCGTGTTCTTCTGTGCGTCCGTATTCGGGGTCGAGCTTTCACCTGGCGCCATCATCGTCGGTGGGCTTGTGGCGATTGCGATCAGCATCGGCTCTGTCGGCCTCCCGGGCGAGATTTCCTTCATCGCGAGCGTTGCGCCGATCTGCATGGCGATGGGCGTGCCGATCGAATTGCTGGGTCTGCTTGTTGCGGTGGAGGCGGTGCCGGACATCTTCCGCACCGTTGGCAATGTCTCGGGCGACATGGCGGCGACGCAGATTGTCGCCAGGAACCAGCCGGCGACTACCCCGCCGGAGCCGGCCGCCGCCTGACAACCCGGCTGGCAGCGAGCACCTCGTCCACGGCGGCTGCGACCATGTCAGGGCGATGGAAGAAAAAGGCGTGGTTGGATTCAGGCACGATCTGCAGTCGCCCGCGGCTGGACCATGTCGCGAGATCTGCCTGCAGGCGCCGCCAGACGATCTCGCTCTCGGGCGTGTCGGCGCCTGCGACAAGGCCATCGGCGGACAGGAGATAGGCATCGTGCGCGTCGGCCCGCTTGCGCGCCTGCGTCTGTTGCGGCAGTTCGCGCGCAAGCACGACGACCGGCCAGTTCTGCAGGTCGCGATGCTTGCCAGCCTCCGCCATCGTCATTGACCGCTGGCGCGCCTCGCGCGCATTGGCTTCGGCGGATCTGGGGTAGAAGGCGTTCACCGTCTCTGCGATCGCCGGATCGGCAGGATAGTCGGAGAGCCGCATCAGGCCCGTCCACTTGAAGGCGAGGGCAAGCTCCTGTGCGGGGGATACGTATTCGCCAACGCTCAGGCCTGCTTCCCTGAATTGCGATTCCTGATCGGGGTGGGATGAGTCTGCGAACACCATGCCCGCGATCTCGTCCTTGAAGAGACCTGCGAAGATCAGGCTGTAGAGGCCGCCGCGCGAATGCGAGACCAGCACATAGGGCCCACGCTCGCCGGCGGCTTTCAGGGCCGCGTGCAGATCATGCGCGACCTCTTGCGGGCTGAAGGCGCCGCTGGCCGGATCGCTCCAGAGAATGCCGGCGCGGCTGTAGGCGCACGCGCGTGACGTCTGCGAGACCTGCTGCATGACAGGCTGCCAGCCGAGCGCGCCCATGAGGTCGCCGCCCGACTGGAAGACAACGGTGGGCGAGCCTGTCCCGCGGCAGTCGATGTGGATCCGGCGTCCCTCTTCCACTGCGACGAGCCTGCCGGGGACAGGATGCTCACGCACAGCCTGCGCTTCGTACATGCTCTCGCAGCCGGCGAGGGCGAGCGCTGCAAGCGCTGCTGCAAATGCCCAACCCGACTGGCG
>JBMOGP010000274.1:0-4455 GCA_049318285.1 Hyphomonadaceae bacterium | reverse complement strand
CAGTCGGGAAGGTCGCCTTCCTTGTCGGCAATCCAAATCACGGGATTGAAACTGGCCTGCCTCGTTTTTGGATGCGGCTGGGGCTCGACCCGGTGAGCGAGAACGAGCCCGCGCGTGAAGCTGCGGCTCTCGGCCTCGGATAGGTGGTCAGGGCGGACGAGGAGACGCGATGCGAAGTCGACGATGACGGCGACCGGTTCCCTGGGTTGAGTGACCAGCTGGGGAAGCGTCTCGAAAAACCGTTCCAGGGAGACCGCGCAGCGACCAGCCTCGTCGAACCTGAGACCGAGCTCGGAGAAAAACGCTGCATCGTTCCGTTCGAGATCCTCGTCGAGCGCGTTCGGAAGATAAAACCCCGATATCGGATCGAACGCGACGACGCGTGCGATGCCGGCTTTCGAGAGTTCGTAGGTCAGGTATTCGATCAGGGGCAGCAGAGCGAGGGTTCCCGAGATCGGCGCTGGATAGCGATCACGGACGTTCCCTGTGAGCAGGAACTGGCTTCGCAGTGGCAGGAAGCGGCCAAGATCCCGAACCCAGCGCGGCGTATCGAGCATGTCTTCCTCCAGCACGTAAATTCATAGAGCTCCTTGCAAACTTCGCCAACCTCATCTTTGTGACAAGGAGCTTTTTAACTGGATGCTTGCTTTGTCTATGCGATCGATCGATCGTCGACTTAAATGAAAGAGAGGGCCGCGATGAGGTTTGGCGTTCGCACGCCGAGTTTGCTTCAGAGGACCGCGGCGCGCACCTGGTAGAGGCGCGTGGTTGGTCACAGCCTTGGCGCCCAGCGGTCTGATAAACTTTGACAAGATGAGGCCGGGTTTCGAAGCGTGGCCCTGTCATGGCTTCAACCACAAAGCCAATCGGGTTGCAGCCTTCGTCGAGACCTCATCGTTGCTAAGCTGAGCATGCTGACAATGCCAGATTTCTTGTGCGCCGATGCTGTGCGCGTCACAAATCATCGTTGCCTCCTGGCGCACGCGAGTCCGAACGACCATTTTCAGTATAGCGCGGTCATGGAAGCTTATCAACACTGGACGGATCATTAAACTAGAGGCATTTAAGGGTCGGCGGCTGACGATCCGTGTGCGCGGTCTTGCCGGCCGCATCATCAATCCATCCATCCATCGCCCCATAGCGGCAGACGAAATCGCGTGACGCACTGTCACATACGTGACGCGCGTCCGGAAAAACCACAGTCAAGATTGCGCACTTTTGGGTGGCGCGTCGAAGCGAAATGCCCTGCAAGCGGACGTCAAGCACTGGCGGCGTCAATGGGGCGGCGGTCGAAATTGGCGCAGCGAATGGCGCGTTCGCGCCGAAACCGGAACGATCGGAATGGCGACGTTTCTCCGGAAGACGTTCTTTCGGAGCCATTCTGTCTCACTCTCAGGAGTCGCGGTGATAAGCCACCATGCCTTTTCAGTCGTGTCGTCCCCTGGGTCCCACCGATAGCCGCTCCGCTTTAGAAGGCCGCGCGCCTCGTAGGGGGCGCCGGTGGCTCGAATGAGAAACTTCTTTGTCCGGGCGTTTTCGAGAAGCGCAGAGAGAACTGATCGTTCCGTGTCAGGCAATTTCTGTGTAAGGAGGAAAGCGCCGGCCTCGGCGTCGTGTCGCGCCCGATGCCCTTCGAAGAACCATCCAAACCGCATCAACAGGTAGTCGAGCTTACCCGCGCTCATGCCGGCGTGCCGCCAGTCCACTTCGGACAAGGAGCATGCCCAGGCCTTCTCCTCGAAAATCGGCCAATGTTTCTCCACCATCGGCCGATCGAACGCGGCATTGTGCGCGATCAGGAGTTCGATCGACGCGAGGACGGCGCCGATCTCGGCTTCATCGATCGTCGCGCCGCGAACGTCATCCATCCCGATCCCGTGAACGGCGCTGGCCTCGTCTGGAATCGGAATCGAAGGCTCGCGTAAGGCAAAAAGTCCCATCTCGGGGAGGGCGCCGAGGACTGTGCCGGTCTGTAGGTCGTAGTCGAACGGCAAGATTGCGAGTTCGATGACCTCGTCGCCCTCGAGGTCGAGCCCCGTCGTTTCAACGTCGACAAAGGCAGCGCGGCGGACGTCGCCGTCGTTTCGGGTGCTTGTAGGAGCCCATATCTCGGTGGATGGAATGCGCTTCAGCACACGGTGGTCTGGTGAGGCGCGCAAGATCGCCTCGGCCTGTTCGACACGCGTCGTAATGGGCCCGCCAGTGCGATCCGTCATGCCTGCACCACGGGATAGTAGGCTTTTCCCCATTGCGCATCGGCAGCATCGAGCATCACGACGAGGAACAGTGGAACGAGTTCACCGAGGATCGCCGCGCCATCGCGCACCTGGTCACGATTGACCTGGCTCGACCATGTCGCGCCGCCATGCACGAGCTGGTTGCGCAGCGTGTAGAGGCGGTCGAACAGGATCGACAGGACGAGCGGGGTGTCGCGTTTGGCGAGCGCAGCGTTGATGGCTCTCTGGCTTTTGGCGAGACGCTCGGCCCAGTCCGCGAAGCTGGGCCGGCCATTATGGTGCGCCCAAAAGGGCGCGTAAACGAACTGGTTGGCGAGCAGCAGCCTGACCTCGTGAGGGAACCGCGTCCAGATGAGATCGTAGATGCAGCCGTCCCGGTCGTTTTCAGAGATCCTCGCGAAGTATCCGGCGAACTGGTCCCGTTCCGAGGTCGGCGCGTCCGGGTCGATCTCTTGCGCATAGACGGCGTTGAAGGCGATCCAGAGAAGGATGAACCGAACGTCGGGATCATCGGGCTCGAACTGCGCGCGCCGCGTCCACGAGACGCCGCGGTGCAGCCTTAGCGCGAGGTCGGCAGGCAAGCCGTCGCGAACGGCGCGTAGCCGATCTGCGAACGTTTCGATCGAGGAGGGCGCGTGTTCAGGCATGTCTGCGGTTACTTGCGCATTTGCAGAACGATTTTCACGACCGATACGCCCATTGAACGTCCTCCTTGCAATCCATCTTCGCGCCTAGCCGGCGATTGGCCAAACACAAATCCCGCCGCTCCCAGCCATTGCTATTCGCCACCCAGCGCCGGGCGGACCTGGATCACCCGCCCCTTTGAGGCGAGTACGATCAGCCCGAGCCGCGCGCCCGTCGCCCGAAGGTAGGCGCCCACCTGGTCCCGATAGTGCGCGATCGCTTCCGCAGTCGGCGAAACGTCGCTCTTCCAGTCGATGACCGCGTCGGCGACGCCGTTCTCATCAATGGCGATTGCGTCGGCGATCCCGAACGTCACCTCTTCGCCGGCCTCGGTCGCCTCTACACGATAGATGGTCGTCTCTGCGACGAGCCTTGGTCGCAACGCCGCGACCTCGGGAAGATCCAGTGCCCTCCGCACGCACCGTGCGACCTCGTCGGCCGATAGGCCCTGTTCCGGATCGGCATGAATCGGCACGCCGCGATCTGCCGCCAGTTCGCCCGCCCGCTTGGTCAAATCGCCGACCGTGTCGTCCAGTTCTCCGGTCAACACCTCTTCGAAGAGCTTGTGGAGGATGGTCCCGCGTTCGCGGCCACCGCGCACACCAGCCGCAATCTCTCCATCGGGCGCCGGCGCCTCCTCGTCACTCGTGAAGAGGTCGTAGCGCGGCGCGTCCTGCGCGCCGTCGATCGCATCGCTCCGGCTGGGCGTAAGCCACGCCAGCACCCGTTGGCGGCCCGCGATTTCGGCCGCCTCCTGGGCGAACGCCGCGCGCGTCTGGAGGTTGGCGTCCTCGTTCTCGCGCGCGCCAGGCCAGACGTCGCGGCCTTCCAGGTCGAGGGCGGGAAGTTGCTCGAGCGCGAGATCGACGACGCAGATCCATGAGCCGGCGGGGCGCCCGCCGTCATGGCGGGGGAGGATCAGCATTTCGCGGGCACGGGTCGCCGCGACGTACCAGAGGCGCGCGCGCTCGGCGTCGCGCTCTGCGGTTTCGGCGGCGTGGGCGGCCTCGTACCCCACGGGTTCGACGTCGAGGACACGGCAATGGAAAGTTCCGGTGTTCCGATCGACGACGTCGGCGTCGTCCGCCTTGATCTTGGTGGCCGTGTTGACCGGGATGACGATCGGCCACTCGAGGCCTTTAGCGGCATGCATCGTGAAGAGCGCAACCGCGTCTTCCTGGGCGTCGGGGCGACCTTCGCCGGCGCGCGCCTCTTCGCGCCATTGGGCGTCCACCCATTCGGCAAAGGCGCGCAGCCCACGCAGCGCAAAGGCTGCGGCAAGGCCGAGATAATGATCGACATTGGCGAGGGCGCGCTCGGCCTGCCGCGGATGGCGCGCCAGCAGGACTGCGCGCACGCGGAGCAGGTCGACGGCCTGCGAGATGAGCTCCTGCGGGGTGCAGGAATTCTTCCTCTTCGCGAGTGTGCGCAATTTCTCGAGAACGTCGCGCGCGAGCGGAGGAACGGCGTCGCCATAGTCCGTGTACAGCGACAGCCGGACGGGCGCGTCCGCCCGCTCGGGCGGCCGCGGCGC
>JBMOGP010000273.1:0-4462 GCA_049318285.1 Hyphomonadaceae bacterium | reverse complement strand
CCGGGCGAGACCTGGAGCGCGCCGCACTCGACCTCGGTAAAGCCTTCGCCCCGGAACCAGTCCCGCACAGCGTCCCGGATGCGCCCCCGCGCCTGCAGGAAGGGTCGGCGGTCGGCGTGGCTTTCGGGGGACCACCAGGGCATTGCAAAGGTCTCCGGACGGGCGTTGCCGGACCCTATCACTTGCCCGGCGTATGTACGCAAACCCCTGATTCAGGCTCCAAAAGCCGCAGAAGGCCGGGCTTGGCCCGGGGGGCTGGGCATTGTATGACCGCGCCGCTTCAACAGGTTAAGTCCGGCGCACCGAATCCCGCCGCCGGATACAAGACAAAGGCTTTTCCCGTGGTCAAAGTCATCGCCAGCGACGTCCGTAAGGGCAATGTCCTCGAGAATGAGGATGGCAAGCTGTACACGGTGCTCAAGGCCGAAACCTATCGCCCGGGCAAGGGCACGCCCACCGCCACGATCGAGATGCGCCGCATTTCTGACGGGGTGAAGGTCGTCGAGACGTACAAGACAACCGACCAGCTGGAGCGCGCCTTCGTCGAGGAGGTGATGCACACCTACCTGTTCAAGGACGACCCCAACTACGTCTTCATGAACCCCGAAAACTACGAGCAGATCACTGTGCCGGCCGCCATGCTGGGCGACGACGCCAACTATCTCGACGAGAACATGCAGTGCCACCTGCTTATGTTCGATGGCAGCCCGGTGGCCATCTCCCTGCCCCAGCGCGTGACCCTGGAGATCGTTGAGACCGAGCCGGTCGTGAAGGGCCAGACAGCGTCGGGCTCGTATAAGCCCGCCAAGCTGTCGAATGGCGTACGCGTCATGGTCCCTCCGCACATTGGCACGGGCACGCGCATCATCGTCTCGACCGAAGACGGTTCCTACGTGGAACGCGCGAAGGACTGATCCTTTGGTCCCTGGGCAAGGCAGCACCCCCTACGGGGACCACCGGGGTGTTTGTCTACCTCAGAATTTGCTGAAGTCCGGCGGCCGCTTCTGCTGGAATGCCATGAAGGCCTCCATGGCCTCTGCGGTTTTCAGTCGCTTGCCGAAGACTTTACCCTCAGTCCGCAGATGGGCGAGGATCGCTTCACTGTCGCGCATCAACTTCTTCGTAGCCATTACTGCGCCCGGTGGACGCTGCGCCAGTTTGCGGGCCGCTTCGCGCGCGGCGACGATTACCTCGCCAGAAGGCAATGCGACATTCGCCACACCCAGCTGAGCCGCCTGCGAGCCGGTCATTCCATCACCCAGGGCAAACATTGCAAAGGCTCGTGTATAGCCGATGCGTGCCGGGATCAGCATGGATGAGGCGGCCTCGGGGACGAGCCCCAGATTGACGAATGGCGTGGTCAGCTTCGCTTCATTGGCCACGAAGACGAGATCGCAGTGAAACAGCATGGTCGTGCCCACGCCAACCGCCAAGCCGGTTACGGCGGCGAGCAGCGGTTTTGGAAACTGCGCAATCGCCTCGATGAACGCTCCGGCCGCAGGCGGCTCTCCGCCGGCTGACGCCGCCGCAAAATCGGCGAGATCATTGCCCGAGGTGAAGCTGTCTCCTTCGGAGCTGAGCAGCACCACCCGGATGGTATTGTCCTCTATCGCGCGGGCGAGCGCGGCGGTGGCGGCGCGATACATGACGTTGGAAAGGGCGTTCTTCTTGTCCGGACGGTTCCAGACGATTTCCATCACGCCGTCGGCGGCGCTGATCTTCACGAGGTCAGTCTGATACACGTCGGTCATGTCGTCCCCCCTCATGTCTGCGGCTCCGAGGCGGGCGCAGCTCAGGCGCAGGCCTACTTCACGCGGACGTAGCCAAGATTGTTGCCACGCGCTGTATAGAACATATCGAACGCGTCCGCTGTGACGTGGCCAAGCTCATAGTAGAAAACGCCATCTGCTTCTTTCACTGCGAGATAGCGAGACGCAGGCGTGAAGGGTCCGACAGCGCCGGCGGGCGGCTTGTCACCAGGAAAGAGCATCCAGTCAGCGACGAAAAGCGGCTCCCCTTCGTACACGCTGGTCCACTTGCCGTCTCGAGAGATGTCGAGCTGCGCCTTGTCGTCGTCTGCGGCCTGCCACTGCCCAAGCAGACGCGCGCTGATGTCCTCGATCGTCAGTTCATTGGCATCGGTGACTTCCGAAGCGGGCGCCGGCGCCGCTTCCGTTGAGCCACCATCCAGCGCAGAAACCGGGCTAGCCGGAGCCGGTCCGCCGCAGGCAGCCGTCGCGATAATGGCAACCAGGAGAATAAAACTGCGCATGAACTGTCCTCAGTCGATCAATGTGCGAGACATCACCGCGACAGGCCCATGGGTCGTGACGATCTTTTCCATCGGAACGAAACCGCACTTTTCGTAGAAGGGCTCGGCGCGCGGCGAAGCTGACGCCAGCAGTTCGGCGGCTTCCAGGGCCATTGCGAATTGCACGGCCTCATCAACCAGCTTGCGCCCGATGCCGCCGCGCCAGAGATCCGGCTCGACGAAGGGTCCGCCCAGATCCGCCTTGCCGTCCTCCCGCGGGACGACCACGACAAAGCCGGCGGCCTCGCCCCAGTGTTCGAACACAATGACAAGCCCGGCAGCGATGTGGTCCGCCGGAAGCATCATCATCACAGGATGCTGAAGCTGTTCAGGACGCGCTGCGTCCCATTTCAGACATGCCCGCCGCTGCAGGTCTATCAGCGCCTGGCGGTCGGCTGGACGCGCGGGGCGGAACTGGCGGGAGATGGCCTACCCCACGATCTCATCGAGACGGAAGAAGAAGTTGATTTCGCGTTCAGCGGACGCTTCGCTATCGGAACCGTGGACCGAGTTCTCGCCGATGGACTGGGCGAACAGCTTGCGGACGGTGCCATCAGCGGCCTTCGCCGGGTCGGTCGCGCCCATGACCTCGCGGTGATGAGCGACGGCATTCTCGCCTTCGAGAACCTGCAGCACGACCGGGCCGGATGTCATGAAATCAACGAGTTCGCCAAAGAAGCCCCGCGCCTTGTGCTCGCCATAGAAGCCCTCTGCCTGGGCGCGGGTGAGGCGCACGCGCTTCTGGGCGACGATGCGCAGGCCGGCCTTCTCAAACACGGCATTGACCGATCCGGTCAGGTTGCGAGCCGTGGCGTCCGGCTTGATGATGGAGAACGTGCGTTGAACCGGCATGTCGGCGTCCTGAAAGGTCTGAATCGGGTTGGACGGCCCCTATAGCCCCGGTAACTTGTCCAGCCAACAGCCCATGCGCATTTCTTGGCAGGCAGTCGCGGGCGCCCCTGTGATAGGGCTGTCAGAGACGAGGAAGGATTTCGGATGGCGGGCAACAACGCGAAACAGGTGGCCGACTGGAACGGGTCTGTCGGTGAGCGGTGGGCCGCCGACCAGGAGCGGACGGACAAGTTCATCAGGCCTTACGGGGACGCCGCAATCGCCGCCGCCAACGTCCTGCCCGGGGCGTCTGTCCTGGATGTCGGCTGTGGCTGTGGCGACACCTCGCTGGCGGTCGCCACACTCGTTGGCACTCTAGGGAGGGTCGTCGGCGTCGATGTCTCAGCGCCCATGCTGGAGGTTGCCCGGAGGCGTGCTGTGGGTATCGGGAATGTGACATTCCTGCAGGCGGACGCATCCACCGCGGTCCTTGCCGGCCCATTTGATGTTCTGATCTCGCGCTTCGGCGTGATGTTCTTCGACGACCCGGTAGCGGCATTCACGCATCTGCGACGCGCGCTGAAGCCCGGCGGGCGGTTCGCCTTCGTCTGTTGGCAAACTGCGGCGGAAAATCCGTGGGCCTCGCTGCCGGCTCAGGCGGCACGAAAAGCCATTGGCGCCGCCGCGACGCCCACCGACCCGTACGCGCCGGGGCCCTTCGCGTTCGGCGACCGCGAACGGCTAGAAGGCATCCTCGGCGCCGCCGGCTTTGCAGACACAATCATCGAAGGCTTCGAGGCCCCGATGTATCTGGGAAGTTCTCCGCGCAGCGCCGCCGAGGGGGTGGCGCGCATCGGTCCAGCGTCTCGCATCGCCATTGATGCCGGCCCTGACCACTTTCCTGCGATCGTCCATGCCATTGAAGGCGCACTCCAACCGTATGCGGCGGAAGACGGATCGATTTATCTGCTGGGGCGAACCTGGATTGCCAGCGGGCGCGCTTAGCTGGCTGTGGCCGGCCGGTAAGGCTACCGTACCAAACACACGTCAGACCCCTGACTTTTTGCAGGAAAAATTGACGAAAAAAGTTTGGCGGGGGCGCCTTTTTTGGAACGCAGTGCGAAGCCATCTGTTTGTTCACAGAAGACTGGGGAAGAACCCCGGCCAGAACGGAAAAAAGAGAACGAGCCATCCGCATGCTCGCCAAACGCTTGATCCTCGCTGCTTTCGCCGCGCTCGCCATCGGACTTAGTCCGCTCGCCTTCCAGGGCGAGAGAGACCTGTTCGCAGACGTACCCCCGTCACCCACCATCGTGGCTG
>JBMOGP010000272.1:0-4463 GCA_049318285.1 Hyphomonadaceae bacterium | reverse complement strand
ACTGCCGAACGATTTGATGAAAATTCACCGATCGCGTTTCGGCGGACCTTCAGGCTGGTCTGTTATCTAACGGGACAACTCAGCACCTCCAGCGAGACCCCGCAATGACCACTGCACGCGCATCCTACCTGCGGATTGTCGTGACTGAACCGGTTGCTCTGGTCGAGCGCCAGCCCCGGCTGCGCTTCCGTCCGGTGGTCCGCCTTGCCGATGGCGAGGCGTTCGGCATGCATGCCGAGGCTGACATCAGTTTTGAGGACATGTTCCGGCCTAGCCACCTGTCGGATGCGGCTCATCCGTCGGCGGCCGGCTGGCTAGGCGACCTGATCGAGCGCGCCGGACGTCTGGCGCAGGAGGCCGGGGCCAATCATCGCCCGCTGTCGATCTCAGCTCCGATGGCAGCGCTGGCCGACAGGGATGCGCCGATGGCGGCCGAAGCGGGGGCGGCCCGTGCCGGCATCCTGCCGCAGGAAGTCCGGATCGATTTTTGCGATGCGTCCATGTCGGCGCTCGACGATCTCGCACTGGACCGGGTGGACGCTTTCCGCCGCAGGGGATTTCGCGTTGGCCTGGATGCTCGCAAATCGTGGCGGACGCCGATGGGCGCCCGTGCCCGGATGACGTTCGAAGCCGTTCGCCTCGATCCGTCGCGCTGCGAGGCGCTCGACATTCCCATGTCGCGGCTCGAAGTGACAGCGGCGGATGGCATCGCGCTGATCGCGGAGAGTGTCCGCTGGTGCGACACCGAAAAGCTGGCCGATCTGGGCGTCAGATTCGCGCTTGCGCCCCGCGCCGACAGCTAGGCACGGCGAGGCTATACCTGCTGCGCAACGCCGGAGTTGGTGTGGCTGGTGTATGTGGGCCGGTCAGGCGACCGCAGCGGTTAGCCTGCCCCGTGCGGGCGGCTGGATCACACATTCTGGACGAGGCTCACGCAAAGAAACAGAACCGCATCGATCCAGCGATCGAGAGGCGGTGGTATCCCGACCCCTCATGAGGCGCTTTATGCGCGTGTCATGCGGCCGAGAACGCGGCTGCACGGAACCATGCTGGACAGAGTATTTCTCGTAAACTCTGTGTCTCCGCTTTTTTGGCGGTGTGCGCTGGGCTTGATCAAGAGAGCAGCTTCCCCATCGCCACAAAGGGTGCTTTTCCGGGAAAAGTGCGGCTCCTTCAGACGTGTTGCCTTGGCGGCAAATTCACGTCGTCATGTCGCACCGAAGGCAGCCGTCTCTCTCGATCGTGTAGCGATCAAGAGAGACAAGCAGGTGGGTGTGGCGCGCCGAGCCTACGGCCTCGCGGCGGCTTCCTGCGCGGCCTTCTCGTCATTGGCGCGCTTGATGACGTAGGCGAGGATAGCGTCGGTCTGTTCCTCGGTGAGCGTCGCCTTGAAGCCAGGCATGCCGCGCTGGGCGCGGTCGCCCTCGCGCACAGCGCCGTTCCAGCCGCCGCGTGCGTTGAGCAGCGCGGAGTAGCGGAGGTCCGGTGCGATCGAGCCAGCAGAGGGCACCGACTGTGCGCCATGGCAGACGGCGCAGTTGGCCCCGAACAGCATCTCGCCGGACGCAACCGTTTCATTGCTGGCGGTGAGAAGTGGCGGGTCGATCTTGACCTTGACGGGTGCGCCGGACGCCGTCGTCGTCGGCATCTCGGTCGGCAGGGTCGCCGCGCCGCCTATGCGGTAGACGAGGATACGGGAGTTGTTGGCGCTACTCGGGACGGTGCGCTTCTGGCCGACAGGGAGGCCGCGGGCGCCGACGAGAATGGCGACCTGCTGCTGTCCGTCGACGGTAAAGGTCGACGGCGCGGCGACGACTTTCGCCTGCGTTGAAGCTCCCCAGAGTTTCTTGCCGGTGCGGGCGTCATAGGCGTTGAACTCGCCGGCGTGGTTGCCGGAGAAGACGAGATTGCCCGATGTGGCCATAACGCCGGTGCCGCCGCGCGGGTCGGTGTTCTGGACACGCCAGACTTCCCTGGCTGCAATCGGATCCCACGCGATCAGATAGGCCTCCGTGGTCGGCGCCTTGCCGGCGGCGACGACGGGCGTGACGCCAGAGGCGGCGTTGAAGCCGATGCCGGTGTTCCAGCCCTTCAGGTTCACTTCGAAGGTATCGGGCGAGGCATAGGTGGACGAGGAGACGTGCACCGACAGGTAGACATAGCCCGTCTCCGGGCTGAACGAGATAGGATGCCAGTTATGCATGCCGAGGGCGGCTGGCGCGACGATGGCTGGCTTGCCCGTGATGTCGAAGCGGGCTTCGGGGACCTCAACCGGACGGCCGGTCCTCATGTCGACATGCGTCGCCCAGGTGAGCGGCGCGAATTTTTCAGCGCTTAGCAGCTTACCGGTCTTCGCGTCGAGCACGTAGAAGAAGCCGTTCTTCGGCGCCTGCATCACGACGCGGCGCTTGCCTTCCGGATAGTTCAGGTCGGCGACCATGATCGGCTGCGTGGCCGTGTAGTCCCAGGTTTCCCCAGGGGTGGTCTGATAGTGCCACTTGTACTTGCCGGTGTTCGGGTCGAGCGCGACGATCGAGGAGAGGAAAAGGTTGTCGCCGCCGCCGGGCGAGCGATATTTCTGGTTCCATGGCGTGCCGTTGCCTGTGCCGACATAGATGGTGTCGAGATCGGGATCGTAGGCCATGCCGTCCCACAACGTGCCGCCGCCGCCCAGCTTCCAGAACTCGCCGTTCCAGGTCTTGCGGGCTTCGGCGAGCTCGGGCTGTTCGTCACCCTTGGCAGGATCGCCTGGCACGGAATACCAGCGCCACGCCTGCTCGCCGGTCTCGGCGTCATAGGCGGTTATGTAGCCGCGCACGCGATACTCGGCGCCGCCGTTTCCGATTATGACCTTGCCCTTCACGATGCGGGGCACACCCGTGATGGTGTAGGGGAGCGAGGTGTCGGTCGTCTGCTTCTCCCAGACCACCTTGCCGGTCTTGCCATCAAGCGCGATCAGGCGGCCGTCGAGGACGCCGACATAGATCTTGCCATTCCAGGCAGCAACGCCGCGATTGACGACGTCGCAGCAGGCGTCGGCGCCCTTGGCGCGGTCGATCTTCGGATCGTAGGCCCAGAGCTGCGACCCTGTGCGTATGTCATAGGCCTTCACCATCGACCATGCGGTGGTCAGGTACATCACGCCGTCAACCACGACGGGCGTGGATTCCTGCCCGCGCTCCGTGTCGATGTCGGCATACCAGGCGAGGCCAAGTTTCGACACGTTGGTGTCGTTGATCTGGTCGAGCGGGCTGAAGCGCTGTTCGCGATAGTCGCGCCCGGCCGCCAGCCACGAGCCAGGCTCGTTGTCGGCGTTGATGAGGCGCTGTGCGGTCACCGCGGCGGCGCCCATCTGGTTGACCGTAGCGGCTGATTCCATGGACCCGGATGGCGGGTTGGTGCAGCCGGCAAGGCCCAGCAGCAGGGCGGGCGCGGCGACAGCCAGCGACAACAAGTGAGCGCGCATTCGGGTCATCTCCTCCGCGGGCCTGTTTCGGCCCTTTTGTTTTGCCTGAACGGAGTATCTCGTGGACACTCGACCCCGCCCTTCGCCTGCAAACTAGAAGGCGGCGCCGGATGCGGCAATACGCTAGCGTTTCCAAGATGCCGCAGCGCAGCGGGCTGGCGCGGCCGTGGGGTACAGGATGACCGGTTGTCTTGAGGCAATTGCGACAAAGGCGGCCAAGCGCGCTCCAATGGTCCCGGTGCATCGCGCAATCGTGTCCATCGCCACAGGCGTGGAGGGGGATTTCCGGGGCAGACAGAAAGCACGGCAGGTAACGGTCCTGTTCGCGGAAGACTGGGCGGCGGCCGTGGCGGGGCTGGATCCGGCCGCGTCGTGGACGGTCAGGCGGGCGACCTTGCTCGTGGCCGGGGTGCGCAATCCGCGGCGTGTCGGAGACGTGCTGGCCGTCGGCGATGTCCGTCTGATGGTGACAGGCGAGACGCAGCCCTGCATTCGCATGGATGAGCAGATGCCGGGCCTGTGGGATGCATTGCGTCCGGACTGGCGCGGTGGCGTGACGGCGCGTGTCATCGCTGGAGGTGAGATCAGCGTCGGAGATCTGACGAGATGGGTGGAGGGGTAATGCGCGGCGCCCTTACGGCGTCAGGAACAGCGTGCGTTCTTTTGCGCGCCGGTTGGCAAGCGCTTTCATGACCACGCCGTTCATCCTGTTCCACAGCAGGAAGGCGTTTGCCGCGCCCGGCCGGTCGTCGCCATTGACGCGCTTCACGATGGACGAGCCACGGGTCTTGCCCGAGCCTACATTGTAGCAGAACGCCACCATCGCGCTGAACTCGTTGAGCGTGACAGGGACTTTCACGTACCGCTCGATCGCTTCCTCGCACCAGTGCAGGTCCTCGCGCAGGAAGGCGTCGGCTTCTTCCTCCGTGATCACATCCTTCTCGCCCTCGAGCATAAGGTGGCCATAGCCGATCAGCCACAAGCCGCCGAGCTCGTA
>JBMOGP010000271.1:0-4464 GCA_049318285.1 Hyphomonadaceae bacterium | reverse complement strand
ACAGCGCCGATCAACGCTTGCTGGATGCTCGCGGCGTGTTGACCGACGGCAAGCAGGCGTCGCCCTGTTACGGGTGTAAAGGGGACGGCGCACAGGAGCTTCGGATAGTAACGACCGCCAGCCCGGTGGAGGGCGTCGGCCCATGCGTGATCAAAGACGAACTCGCCGCGTGAGTGCATTTTTACATAAAGCGGTGCGGCGCCCATGAGGCGGCCACCGGCGTCGTGGGCGAGGACATGCCGCGGTGTCCAACCAGTTTCCGGAGTGGCGCAGCCGGAGGATTCAGCGGCTTCGAGAAAGTCCCAGTCGAGGAAGGGGTCATAGCGTTCGTCTGGCGGGTTGGCGACTGCGTTCCACGCATCGCGATCAACGTCGGCCAGCCTTTCGGCCACCGACAGGTTCAGATCGATCCGTTCTGCGGAATCGTCGGCCAATGACGCCTCGGGCTTGCTTCTCCAATTGAAGCTTTGACGGAGACTATATCGGGGTTCGCGGCCACAATGCGAGTGCCGCGAGCTGTGACGCTGTGAAGCCCTCGAATATTGGTCCAGCGCTGTGATCACGGGCAAGCTGAAGCACGTCCTGCGTGCGGATTGTCCACGTTACCAGCGACAGTCCGCCAGATGCAGACGCGACAGGCTCGAGCACGCAGTGGTGCGGGGCGATGTAGTCGCAACCGAGCGCCCGGGCAGTGGCGGCCTTGGCGATCAGGTCTTCCTCAACCTGATTGTCGGCAACGCACAGCAGGCCAATGGGGCGGTCTGACACAAGCCGGCAGAGGCGGGCAACGGTGGGTTCGTTAAAACTCATGACGGCCATGGGACCGTCCCGATCCGCAATGACCTCTGCAACGCGGTCGGCGATGTCTCCTGCAACGCCATCAGTCTTGATCTCGATCAGCACCGGCAGGCCGGCCATGACGTCCAGCACGGCTTCGAGCGTGGGAATGGCGGAGCCATCTGGAAGGGGCCAGCGCGGGAGGTCAGCGATGGCGACACGCTCGATGCGCTCGCGGTGGCTGCACATGCGTTGCAGGCTGGCGTCGTGAAAGACGAGCGGGCGGCCATCGAAGCTGAGTCGGACGTCGAGCTCTACGCCGACCCCAGCTGCAGCGGCGGCGCGGAAGGCGGCAATCGAGTTTTCTGGTGTTGATGCGTCCCAAAGCCCGCGGTGGGCGTAGGTAAAGTCAGCAACATCGAAAAAACGATCGCTCATGCCCGCGTCAAGCGAATTCGACGACGGCGTCGACTTCCACCGCCGCGCCCATCGGCAGGACAGGGCAGGCGACGGCTGCGCGGGCGTGGCGACCCTTGTCGCCGAAGATCTCGACCATCAGGTCCGAGCAGCCGTTCACGACCTTGGGTATGTCGGTGAAGTCGCCTGCGGCGTTGACGAAGCCGCCCAATTTAACAATGCGGGTGACGCGATCAAGGTCGCCGAGCGCCGACTTAATCTGGGCGATCAGGTTTATCGCGCAAGCGCGCGCGGCTTGCTGGCCCTGCTCGACTGTCATGTCCTCGCCCAGCCGTCCCTTTATCAGACCGTCAGGCGTAACGCTGACCTGGCCCGAGATGAAGAGCAGGTTGCCAGTCATGACGAACGGCACATAGTTCGCCACGGGTGGCCGCGCGTCGGGCAGAGTGACGCCAGCGGCCTTGAGGCGGTCGGATACGGACATGGTGGAACTCCCTCGTTGAGAGGTTCTATGGCCAGCCGGGCGGACTTGTCATCCGGGAAGCTTAGCGTGCCAGGGCCGCCGTTCGTGAGCGGCGGCCTGGCGGGAAAGCTAACGGCAATCAGCATCTTTTTGCCGCCATGGCGTGAATGTGGCGGGCCAGGACGGCAACGCATTCAGCGAGGTCACTCTGTGCTTCGCGATCAAGCGCCCCGAACATTTCGGTGATGGATTCGCGTTACGCGGCGTGCTCGAACTCGCTTTCGGCGCGCGCTTTATGAGAGGACATCAGGTGTCTTTCAGGGATGAGGCCGACAGCGCAAGCAGCACTGTGGGGCCATGAACGAATTCTGACGCGGTCTGTTCCAGGCGGCGCTCAATGCGCGCGACAGCTTCCTCGCATACAGGCTCGCATGCCGGTGGGAATACCGTCGAAGGTGCGATGCGCTGCGTTGATCATGCTGGCCTCATCTGCTCCGTTGACCTAAGCAAGGTAGGCAGCCGCGGCCGGAGACGATGCAGTAATTCTAATGCCTGCTGCGAGCGGGCAGTCAGTCCCTGCGCCGCGTGAGTGATATCCGGACGCCGCGGCCTGTCATTACTGCGTCGTCGCCGAAGCGTTCTCGCGCCTTGTCTGATGCGCGTTCGGCCTTCGCGCGCTTGAGTGATTTCGGGTCGGCGAGATCAAGAGCGTCGGCCTTGGCGTCGGCCAGTTCCGAGATGCCGACGCCCAGAAGCCGATAACGCTGGCCGACGGCTTCGCGGGCGAGTATGGGCTTTGCGGCGCGGAAGACTGTCTGCGCAAGTTGCGTCGGCTCGTTGAGCGATACACGGCGCGTGAAGCTCTTGAAGTCATGGGTCTTTAGCTTCAGCGTGACGACACGCCCCTCGACGCCGGAATGTTTCGCGCGGTCGGCCGTGCGTTGCGAGAGCCGCCAGAGGATGTCCTCAAGCAGTTTCGGGTCTGAGATGTCCTCGTTGAATGTGGTCTCCGAAGAGACGCTCTTGCGTTCGCCGGCGGGGTCCACTTTCCGCTCGTGACGGCCAAAGGCGCAGTTGTGGAGCCAAAGTCCGGTTTCGCCGTAGCGGCGGATAAGCGATTTCGCATCGATCTTCTGGATGTCCGCAACCGTGCGTATGCCGTCCGCGTTCAGCTTCTTTTCGAACTGCGCACCGACGCCGCCGATAATCCGGACAGACTTCTCGGCGAGATAGGCGGGTGCCTCGTCGATCGACAGCGCGAAGAAGCCGCGCGGCTTGTCTGCTTCGCTCGCCGTCTTGGCCAGGAATTTGTTGCTCGCGAGCCCGACGGAGATAGTAAGGCCGAGTTCGGTCTCGATCTGCTTCTGCAGCTTCATCAGGCTGATTACGGGAGGTGCATGATGCAGCGCCTCGGTTCCCGACAGGTCCAGATAGGCTTCGTCGATCGAGACAGGTTCAACCAGCGGTGTCAGGGTCTGCATCATCTGGCGGATGCGGCGGCCCTCCCGGACGTAGAGGTCCATGCGTCCCTTGATGACCACAGCGCTGGGGCAAAGCTTCAGCGCCTTGAACATGGGCATGGCCGAGCGGACGCCATAGGTGCGCGCGACATAGCAGCAGGTCGAGACCACGCCGCGCTTGCCTCCGCCAACGATGACTGGCTGTGCGGCCAGCTCCGGACGGTCGCGCTTCTCGATCGAGGCGTAGAATGCGTCGCAATCGATGTGGGCGATGCTGAGTTCAACGAGCTTCAGATGTGAGACGATCCGTACCGATCGGCACCGTGGACAGCGCCGCACGCAGCCCTTCCAAGCCTGGAGGCAGTCCCGGCAGGCGGTGTTAAAGCTTTCAGTTGTTCCGGCGACATGTCCGGCCAAGATGCAATTCCAGCTGGAAGTGTTTGTATCGGCAGCAGTTTCGGCAATCAGCGTAGCTTAACACGCTGTCCTGCGTCCTGCAGTTGAAAATCGGCGGTTAATACTCTCAGGTCTACCAAAGGCAGGCGATAGCCGGGAATCAGCCCGGCCTGTGCCTTTCGTGAGACCTGATGGCGACGCCCCCCGCCAAGAAAGTCCTCGTCGTTGAAGACAACGAGCTCAACATGAAGCTCTTCTGCGACCTGTTGGACGCTTTTGGATTTCAGACCGTCGAAAGTCGCGACGGACTGAAGGCCGTTGATCTTGCGCGCCAGCACAAGCCTGATCTGATCATCATGGACATCCAGCTGCCTGAAGTTTCGGGCCTGGACCTGACTCGCTGGATCAAGGACGACACCACCATCAAGGATATTCCCATCATGGCGGTGACGGCGTTCGCGATGCGCCAGGATGAACGGCTCGTGCGTGAAGCGGGTTGTGAGGCCTACATGTCGAAGCCGATCCAGATGGGCGCCTTCATCAACGAGGTCAAGAAACTTACCGGACCGCGTGGACCGGGCGGCCAGCCGACACGCAGCGTGGCGCCGCCTTCGACGCGGAGGTCCTCCAGATGAGCGCGCGCGTCCTCGTCGTCGACGACATCGAGCAGAACCGGAAGCTGCTCTCCGACAAGCTGAAGAACGAATATTTCCACGTCATCACGGCGGTGGACGGCGAGGATGGCGTGGAGAAGGCGCTGGCCGAGGAGCCGGACGTCATCCTGATGGACATCATGATGCCGAGGCTGAACGGCATCGATGCGTGCCGCAAGCTGAAGAACGATCCGCGTACCGAGCATATCCCCATCGTGCTTGTAACGGCGCTGAACGAGCGCGAAGATCGCCTGCGCGGTCTTGGCGCCGGGGCGGACGATTTTCTCACCAAGCCGGT
>JBMOGP010000270.1:0-4476 GCA_049318285.1 Hyphomonadaceae bacterium | reverse complement strand
CGGCCCCAGCCCTGGATCGCCCGTATTCCGTTGTGTTCTGGCGGTTCTGCTCGGCCAAATGACGCTAACAGCGACCGCCATCACGCTTAATTCAACGTCGGCCTGTGACAGCTCCGTCTCGCGTCAGCGATGACGGAACGCCGCAGGCCATGTTGTTATTCCCCGAGCTCGGCCTCTTCGGCGGCGCGCTCTTCGGCTTCACGCTTCGCACGCTCCAGCGCAGGGCCCGGGAGCGGGTTCTTGCGCAGGTGGCCGTACATCAGCTCTTCGACGAACTCGACGCACTTGAACTGCTGCAGCTGGGCATCTTCGCCCGAAGCCTTGTACAGGTTGAAGGCGACCTTCCACGGCTTCGTGTAGACCGAAGGATCCGAGATCTCGGCTTCGTAGCGCATCGTGTAGTCGGAGGTTGGCGTCCAGCGCTCGACGATCTTGGTGTCTTCGCCCTTGATGTTGCCCGAACGGTCGAGCCAGGTGGTGGGCAGCTGGTCGGTGACTTCGACAACAAAGGTGTCGCCTTCCCAGCGGCCGTAGGACTGGCCCATCCAGGACTGGGCAGGAGCCGGATCCGGCTCATCCAGGAAGATGTTGCGGACAGCGCCCGCGAATTCATAGGCGATGAACACAGCCTTGTCCGAGTGGAAGATCTGGAACGGCTTGTCCATGTAGTTGGCGCGCGGAACGCCCGGCAGGTAGCATTTCACTTCCGGGTCCATGTCGACGGCCTTGGCGCGATTCGCATCGCGAACAGCCAGTGCATCGGCGGTATACGGGATCTTGCCGTCGCCCTGCACGATGCCGACGCCAGCCGGAACGGCACCGATTGCGCCAAGCGCCACGACGGAAGCATCCGGCACGGGTACGTAGGGGCCCGGACGAAGCTGCAGCGCCGCGGACGCCGGATGCGCCTCGATGTTGTAGTTCGCGGTGTTCATCACCTTCCAGACGCCATTCAGGTCCGGATGGACGCCATCGGGTCCACGTTTTGCCTTCCACACGGCGGCGGATGAATCGGCGCTCGACATGGTCGGCGACGAATCCATTGGCATCGTCTGGCACGCGCCCAGCGCAGTCGCCAACGCAAGTACAGATACGAGCTTATTCATGACTCCTCCCCGTTCGCCCAACCATCTATCAACGACCTCAGTGACGGGTCTCCGTCGCCGTCTCCGCAAACCGCTGCGGGCCGGTTCTTTCGAGGACATCGCGTCGGGCTGACGCACCGGGAACATACCCACCTTCATGCCGAGCGCAATACACGCGCAGGGCGGTGGGACAAAGTCGACCAACCGACCGCGGCGCCGCCCGCAGCAGCGGCAAACACTGTGATGAAAGCAACCGACAGCACCGGGCCCCATTCGAGCCGCCACTCAGCTTCCAGCAGGAAAATCACAATCGGGTGAGCCGCAAGAGCTCCGAAGCCGACCCCGAGGACGACGGCAAGCAATGCCGCAAGCGCGAACTCGAACGCATAAAGGAAGAGAATCGCGGGACGCGTCGCGCCGAACACCTTGAGCAGCGCCGACTCGCGGCGGCGGCGACGTGCAGCTGCAGCAAAGGCGCCGAAGAGAACGAGCACGCCTGCTGCGAGGACAACGCTTGCGAGTGCGGTGACGATGACCGAGACCTGCGCGAAGAGATCGACGGCGGTCTCGAGCGTGCGTCGCAGCTGGAAGACGAGCACGCGCGGGAAGCGGTCCGCGACCGCCGCGACGACGGCTTCCTCGTTTTCGGGCGCGACACGAACGATGGCGGCATGGGCGGGGCTGAAACCTTTGACGGACCCCGGCGACAGGATGAAGGCGACGTTGGCGCCAAAGCCGGTCCAGTCGACCTTGCGGAGGGATGCGACCTCCGCCTCGAGCTGCAGCATGAATATGCGCAGGCCGACGCGGCTGCCGACTTTCAGGCCAAGGCCCTGGGCAACCCCCTCCTCCACCGAGACAAGCGGGGGTCCCGAATAATCGGACGGCCACCAGGCGCCCTGCTGCAGGAGCGCCTCCTCCGGTTTGTCGGGGAGGATGGTCATCGGGACTTCGGTGCGAGTGATCCAGCGTTCGTCGATCGGGACGGAGGCTTCGTCGAGCGTCTCGCCGTCGATCGTGGTGACGCGGCCTAGAAGGACGGGGGCGCGGCGGTAGGCGAGGTGGTCGGTGGTGTCGATGCCCTGCTCGCGCATCAGCGTGTCGAAGGCGTCCACGTCGCGCTCCGCGATCTGGCGGAAGAAGACGGAGGGGGCTTCGGATGGCGCTGTCTCTGTCAGCTGTCCCAGAAGGTTGGACTGGATGACGATGATGAGGGTGAGCAAGCCGAGACCAAGGCCGAGCGCGGGTGCGACGATGGGGGCGAGCGAGCCCGGGCCGCCAAGATTGGAGAGGATGAGCCGCATCTTGCCGCGCGCATGGCGAGCGGCATAGCGGGCGATGCGCTTCACGAAGATCGCGGCGCCGACGAGGGTCGCGTAGGCGACGGCAGCGCCGACGAGCAGGCCCATCACCACGAGCGGCCGCTGCGACCCCGCCATGGCGATGGCGACGAGGAGGAGCGCTGCGCAGAGGGCGACGAGGCGTTCAGTCCATGGCGCGTGCTGGCTGGCCTCACCACTTTCGCGGCGGAACAGCGCGGCGGGGGGCGTCGCGCGGGCGCGGCCAAGCGGCGGTGTTGCGAACAGCACTGCGGCGAGAAGGGTAAGGACGAAGGCTTTCAGAAGCGCGAGGGGATAGACGCTCAGCACCATGGGCAGCGGAATGTCCTTGCCAGCGATGGCGTCGACGATCCAGGGCGACAGTGCGCCAAGCAAGATGCCAGCGAGTGCGCCGACCCCAGCGAGTACGGAAAGTTGCGTTGCGTAGGCGGCGCGGATCGTGCCCCCATCTGCGCCAAGGGCTTTCAGCGTGGCGATGGAGTCGAGGCGGGTTTCGAGGAAGGATGATGTCGCCTGACTGACGCCGACGCCGCCGGCGATGAGAGCGCTGATGCCCACGACCGTCATGAAGGTGTTGAGCATGTCGAGCAGGCCGCGGAGGCCATCAATGGCGTCGTCTGGGCCGCGATGGCGCAGGCCTTCGGATTCCCATTTCGCGTTGAGATCGTCCTTGAAGCTAGCTGCTGTCTCGGGCTGGAGCAGGATACGGTAGGCGGTGCGGAACAGTGCGCCGGGCTGCATCTGGCCAGCTTCGCGCAGGGCTTCGATGTCGATGATGACGCGGGGCTCGAACATGCCGGGCTCGCCGATGCGGTCGGGCTCGCGCACGAGAATGGCGCGGAGTTCGACGTCGATGCCGCTGAGGCTGAAGCGGTCGCCGACCTCAATGTCGAGATCGCGGGCGAGGCTCTCGCTGCCAGCGATGCCCCAGACATTTCCGGCACGGGCGGTGACGTCGGGGGTGGCGATGGTGCGGTCGAAGGTGAAGGCGCCGACGAGCGGGAAGTCGCCGTCGATGCCGCGGACATCGACCTGGGCTACCTTGTCTCCGTTGCGGGCCATCAGGTCAGCCTGCGCGGCCTCGCTCACGGTTCCGCGCTCATCGAGCCAGGCGCGTTCCTCGGCAGTGGCGGCGCGCTGGGAGATCTGGATCGCGGCGTCGCCGCCGAGGAGCGCGCGCGATTGCTGTGTCAGACCCGCCTGCAGCGCGTCGGTGATCGAGCCGGCGGATGCGATGGCCCAGGCGCCGAGCGCAAGACAGGCGAGATAGATCCAGAATCCGGCAATGCCGCCGGAGAGTTCGCGCATCGCGATGCGGAGCCAGGGGGCGGAGGTCTTGGTCTGGGGCATCAGGATCGGTAGGGCGCATTGTGCGGGAAGTCACGGGTGGCGGGCGTCAGGGAGAGCAGAAAGCCCCCCTCCCGTCCGCCAGCTGAAAGGGGGAGGACAGGAGGGTCTCTCTCAACGTTTACGACTCACACAGCCCAGCGCGCGATGTCCGTCTCGCGCCCGATCAGCGACAGGCCATAGGCGATCGAGACGAGCTGGTCGCCGGTTTCGATCTTGGCGGCGCCGAAGCGGTCCTCGAACTGGGCGCGGACGGCGGGGACAAATGAGGTGCCCCCGGTGAGGAAGACGCGGTCAACCTGGGATTCGGTGATGCCCGCCTCGCTGAGGGCGCGGCCAACGCAGGCAGCGATCTCTTCGAGTTCGGGGGCGATCCATTTTTCGAACTCGGCGCGTAGAATCGTACGTTCGATGTCGACGCCGGCGACGTGCAGGGAGAGCGCGCCCTGCTCTGCCTGTGACAGCTGCATCTTGGCGGCGGAGACGGCGCGATACATCGCGTAGCCAGCGTCAGCGTCGAGGAAGGCGAGGAAGCTGCGGATCCGCGCGGGGTCGAGGCTGTCGCGCAGGAGCTGCTCGAGTTCGCGATAGTCGCGCGAGTGACGCATGACCGAGAGCTCGTTCCAGCGTGCGAATTTCGTGAAGTAGACGTTGGGCACGGGGAGGATCTTGCCCCAGCTCATGTATTCGGAGTCCTTGCCGAA
>JBMOGP010000269.1:0-4481 GCA_049318285.1 Hyphomonadaceae bacterium | reverse complement strand
GTTGCAGACTTTTTTGACGGGGCAGCCCATGTTAATGTCGATGATGTCTGCGCCAGCGGATTCGCTCAGCTCGGCGCCGATCCGCATCCACTCAGGATCGCGCCCCGCGAGCTGTATAATGAAGGGACCGGACCCGTTGTGCGGCGCAGCTCGGCGAACGAAGTCGACACGCTCGCGCGCCAGCTCGGCGCCGGCTACCATTTCCGTCACGACGGCAGGCGCACCAAACCGGTCTGCCTCTGTGCGCGCAGGTGCATCTGTGACGCCGGACATCGGCGCCAGGAAAACCGGCGCTGCTATCTGGACATCGCCGACGCTGAACACGAAACAGTCTCCACTGGCGCTCGACAGCTGCCCAAATGTTAGGCATTTCGAGCCCTCTACTTAGAGCGCTTCCCAGCAAAGGCGTCAAGAATGCTCAATCAAGAGGCGCATTTGGGTCGCAAGGCAGCTGCGATCATCGTGGCGGCGGGCTCCGGCTCACGCCTCGGCGGCGCACAGCCCAAGCAGTTCCAGCCGATTTCCGGCAAGCCCATGCTCGTGTGGAGCATCGAGGCTTTGCTGCGTTGCACCAAAATTGCCGCCATCGCGGTGGTCGTTCCCGTTCAGGAGCAGCACCGCGTGCGGGCCATGCTTCCCCACAGCTGGAGAATCCATGTCGTCGCAGGCGGGGCGACACGCACGGATTCCGTCCGCGCCGGCCTTGACGTCCTCGACCCCATCCACCCCGATCACGTTCTCATCCACGACGCCGCCCGCCCGGGCCTGGCCCTGGACGTGATCGAAGAACTGCTCGCCGCTCTCAACGACGCAGACGCCGCCTGCCCCGCGCTGCCGGTCACGGACGCCCTCAAGCGCACCGATAACCTGCAGACCGTCGATCGCAACGGCCTCGCCCGCGTCCAGACCCCGCAAGCTTTCCGCTGGCCAGTAATCATCCGTGCCTACGCCTCTGCCCCGGCAAGCGCTGTCGACGACCTCGCCCTTCTGGAGGGAACAGGCGCAAAGATCACACTGACGCCCGGCCGGCATGCGCTTATGAAGGTCACCTATCCGGAGGACTTTGCCCTGGCCGAAAAGCTCATTGGCTCGCCCGCCCTTCGCGTGGGCACAGGATTCGACGTCCACGGTTTCGAACCTGGCGATGCCGTCATTCTCTGCGGCGTCCGCATCCCGCACACGAAGAAACTCGAAGGCCACTCCGACGCTGATGCCGCCTGGCACGCCCTCACCGACGCCATCCTCGGGGCCCTCGCCCTCGGCGACATCGGCGACCACTTCCCGCCATCCGATCCACAATGGAAAGGCGCCGCCTCGCGCCTGTTCCTCCAGCACGCCGTGAAGCTCGCGAACGACCGCGGCTACCACATCGCCAACGCCGACATCACCATCGTGGCGGAGCGTCCGAAGATCTCCCCCCACCGCGAAGCCATGCGTCAAGCGACGGCTGAAGCGATGAACGTCTCGCTGGATGCAGTCAGCGTGAAAGCGACGACAACAGAGAAGCTCGGCTTTGTCGGTCGCGAGGAAGGCATCGCGGCACAGGCGAGCGTGTTGCTCAGTCGATGATGGATCCTCCTGGCCTGGCGCTTGCGGTTACACCGGCTGGCACTGGTCTGATCCACCTTGCGTGGGGGGCTGGGACTGAACTGACCCTGAACCGATCCATTGTCGCGGGCAGCGTTCGTGGCTGGAACGCCGAACCACGCACTCCTAGGCTTTGTAGCCTGCAGTGCGATGGCTGCCACCTTCTTTGCAGCCGTCGGGGTCGTCTGGATCGCCCAACAGCCGATCATCCATCCACTGTGTGCACTGGCGGCCTATGGCGGCTATGCCGTTCTGATCACAGTCTTCTGCCTGCGCGGCCTGGCGCGCTACATGACCCGCATCTTCGATTACGCGCGCTCGACGCCGTTTTGTGCGCTCATCCGGCGCTATGACGCGTCGTTATGCATCGCCCTCGCGACTGGCCTGATCGTGGATGTTTCGACTGGCCTCGCCGAGTGTCTCCCGAGCTTACCCTGTCTGCGAACAAGGCGCGCAATCGGCTTTCCATTGCGCCTCCGACGCTCGGCGAGCTAGCCTGATCGCAAAGGAAAGCGCCCATGTTTGACGAACAACTCCTGATGCTCGCCCGCCTCACGCTCCACGAGGCGCAGCAGAAGCGGCTCAAGATCGCCACGGCGGAAAGCTGCACCGGCGGGCTCATTGCCGGACTGCTGACTGAAATCCCCGGATCGTCCGCCACGGTCGAGCGCGGCTTTATCGTGTATTCCAACCGCGCGAAGGAAGAGATGCTAAACGTCCCCGGCGACCTCATCGCCGACGCCGGCGCAGTCTCAGAGCCTGTCGCGCGCATGATGGCAGAAGGCGCGCTGGAACAGTCACGGGCCAATCTCGCCGTCGCGGTCACCGGCGTCGCCGGCCCAGGTGGCGGCACGGCGCTCAAGCCCGTTGGCCTCGTCCACATTGCTGTCGCGCGCGAGAACAAGCCGATCTTCCACCAAGCCATGCGCTATGGAGACATCGGCCGCGAGCGCATCCGTCGCGAGACCATCGCGACGGCGCTCGACATGCTGCGGAAGATGATGGCCTGAGTTAGCGGCAATCCCGCGCGTCAAATTCGTCCGCCTCAGTTACGCGGCTATTGTAGGACGTGAAGCCAACACATCGTGCGCGGCGACCGTCACCTTCGTGGAACAAGTCCCATTGCTGCCCGCGATCACGGAAACTGCCGGCGGCGCGGAAGCCCGCCTTCGCCAGGGCGCGCTTGGCTTGGTCGACACTCAGTCCGGGCAGATCGCGCGCGTCGACCCTGCTTCCGGGAATGCCGAAGCCCTCGCACTCGCTGCCACGGAACGACCGGACCTCTGTCACCCGGCTTCTGTAGGAGGTGAACCCCACGCACTCGCGCCCCCGGGCACCCTGCCAGAGGTCCCATTGCTGCCCGTCGATGCGAACGTTGCGCACGTTGGTGTAGCCAAAGTCTCGCAGGTTGCGCTTGGCGTCGTCCACCCAGAGGCCGCGCAGGTCATCTTCATCGATGCCGCGGCGGTCGCCATTGACCAACCCGCACGCACTCGCAGCAAACCCCCGCACATCGGTCACCAGGCTGTTGTAAGACGTGAAGCCGACGCACCGATTGCGCGACCCGGCATTCGACCAGAGGTCATACTGCTGTCCATCGAGCCTGATGCTGCGATGGGCGCGATAACCGTCATTCGCAAGCGAGCGCTTCATCTGGTCAACGCTCAACCCGCTCTCGTAGCCGCCACCGCCCCAGCCGCCAATGTTACGGTCGTTGGCGCGCTGCGCGGAAGCGGGAGCAGCCGCGGCGACTGCGGCGGCGGCGGCGGCGATGAAGGTCACGGCAATCAGGTTTTTCACGTTCAGTTCCCATGAGGGCTACGGCCGAACCCGGCCTGTCGTTCCCCGACCATGCCGCGGGCCACATGAACCCAGCCTGATCGGCCCGGTCAGTAACCCGACCGCCTCCCCCGCCCTGTTGCCGCCATCAGCAGGCGTGATTTCTGGATCAGGTCCGGCCGCAAGAAGCCGGCAGAACGGAGCCATGTATGCGTGTTACGAATCTCATTGCCCTCGACCTGCTTGCCAGCGCCTGTGCCGCGGCGCCGTCCGTCGCCGATTCGCAGGCACCCCCGACGGCAAAGCCTGTCTCCAATGGCTCCGCCATGATCGCCGCAATCGCGATGCAACATTGCAAGTTCAACCCGGGGAATGCTCCGCCACGACTGAAACCTGGCGGCGACCAAGGCTGGACCGCGCACTGCGATTTCAGTGCGCCGGGCTTCAGCTTTGGGGATTATGTGCAGCCCATGCACGGTGTAGACCGACGCCAGAGCCTTGAGTGGGTGGCTTTCCATAAGCCCGTCTATGGCGAAGGCGCGACCCGCATGCTCACTGAAATCATGCATGGACCGTTGGCGGGCATCGGCTATGAATGCCGCCGTGTTTCAGGTTTCGCGGGCTGGACGGTCGGCGAGTGCAAGACGAGCTGGGTATCGTGATGAACAGACTTTTTCTGGCGGCGGGTCTTCTGGTGCTTGCAGGCTGCGAAAGTGCGCCCGAGGCCGTTCCGCCCAAGGAAGCAGCCTTCGTGACCGACGACTGCGCGCTGATCACCGCCATCGGCCGCGAGCAGTTCAAGCTCAGCGCCGACGATCCGCAGATGACGATCACGCTCAACGGCGAGGATGCGCCGTGGCGCCCCGGCTGCGACTGGAAAGCCGCCGGCTTCAATCTCGTCGAGATTGCAGGCCCTGAAGGCGAGACCGCAACCGCCGGCATGAATCGCCTCACCTTCCATCGCCCGCGCTACGATGTCGAAGGCGCGCTCGTCCGCACGGCGGCAAAGACCGGTGACAAGACGACCAATGCCCTATGCCGCGTCACGCGGGCAGAAGGGGGCAACTGGACGCTCGCTTCCTGTGGCCCCGATCCCAAACTCACCCAGCCCCGCG
>JBMOGP010000268.1:0-4484 GCA_049318285.1 Hyphomonadaceae bacterium | reverse complement strand
TGGACCGCCAGCGTCATCGCAATTATCAACCAGCGCCATGCGCCGTTGTCCTCGCCGGCGTGGTCGGCTTGTTGCGCGGCAAACTCTATGCACCCCAGCAGCTCCTGCGGCTGGCTGGTATGGAAGAGGTAGGGTGGGGGGGGCTCGCCTGGACCTGACATGCCCGGCAGGCTAGCGCGCACCGGCGCGCCCGCCTAGACAGGGCCAATGATCAGACGTGCGCTGCTCGTCCTGTTCGCTTTCCAGGGGCGCCCCTGAGTGCCGAGGTGATCATCCCGGCCGGGCACGACAATGATGAACGCGCGACGGGGCGATCATCTGCCGGTGCAGGCTGTCGCCAGCTGGCTGTATGGCCCGGGTGCTACCGTCTGCGCCAACGAGGCTTGCGAGCAGATGTGAAAGCGCGATGCAGACATCGGCCGCATGCCTCGCTCCGGGGCGCCCTGCGACAGGCATACCGGGGGTTTGGACAGCCTGAGCCTTGGCTGCTGCGCTTGTGGGCTAACAGGCCCAGGACAACCGCTTTGACAACCCATGAGGGGTGAGGGGGATGATGTGCGAACCGTATCCGTCATTAAGCGCAGGAAGTGGCGAACCGAAGCCAGCTTTGGTGCATCGCTCGCCAACATGGCAGGAAGGCTTGCCTTCGGGGTGCCGGCGACGTCACGAGGGTCTGGCTATAGCAGGCAAAAAGCCACTCATCCGGCGCGTTTAAACCTGGGTGGGCAAGCTGGCGTCGTTCTGGGATAACCTGCCCTGTGGCGTCCGCCTTGATACGAATGCATGCTAGGTTGCCAGATATGAAAGGTGTGGGAGTGATCACGTGATGCAGAAAGTTTCAGCTCGTCTGCTGGCCGGCTCTCTGGCGGCGCTGTTGCTTGCTGGATGCGGCGGCGGTGGGGGCGGTTCCAGCGGAGCGGGGACGCCTCCTCCGGGGGCCAGCGGCCCGACGTGGACGGCAAACGTCTTCCAGCCCGCGAGTACATTCAGGAATTTCTGCGCAACCGTGCGCACCGGCGTTGATGCGCGAGGTACACCCTTCCCCGACAAGGCCGGAACACTGCTTGAGGAACTGTTCTGGCTTCGATCATGGACGCAGGAAACCTATCTCTGGAATACGGAGGTCACAGACCAGAACCCTGCCTCCTTCACTGATCGCGTCGCATATTTCAATACACTCAAGACACCCGCGACAACGGCTTCGGGCAAGCCGAAGGACCAGTTCCATTTTTCCCAGGCAACCGCCGACTATCTGGCGCAGGTCACATCCGCGCCTGCAGCCAGCTATGGAGCAGAGATACGGGTGTTTGCCGCATCGCCTCCGCGGGACGTGCGTATCCTCTTCACGACCGAGGGCACGCCAGCCACTGAACTTCTCGCAGGAACCGCGAAGCTCAGTCGCGGCGCCCGCATCCTCGCGGCGGACGGGGTCGACGTGGTGAATGGCGGCACCTCCCAGGCGCAGATCGACACAATCAACAATGCGATCTTCCCGAAAAGTGCAAACGAGACGCACACCCTGCTGGTTCAGTATCCTGGCGGCGCCCAACGCACCGTGACGCTGACTTCGGCGAACCTGGTCGCAGATCCGGTCAACCGGACTGCCGTATTGCCCACGGCAAGCGGAAATGTCGGCTACGTGCTGCTCAACACATTCAGCCCGTTCAGTTCAGAAAAGGCGATCGTGGATGCGATCGCAGCGATGAAGGCTCAGTCGGTAACCGATCTTGTGCTCGACCTTCGCTATAATGGCGGTGGGCTGCTCGCGGTTGCCTCGCAGCTAAGCTACCTGGTCGCCGGTCCCGCCAAGACTTCTGGCCGCACCTTCGAGCGCCTGCAATTCAATGCTGCTGCAGGCGCAGTCAATCCCGTAACTGGCGCAACGAACACGCCGACGCCATTCTACACCACCGGGCTCGGTTTCACCGTTACCAACGGCGTCCCGCTCCAGCCGCTGGGTCTGCCGCGTGTCTTCGTCCTCACAACCAGCAGGACCTGCAGCGCCAGCGAGGCCGTCATCAACGCCTTGCGCGGGGTCGATGTCGATGTTGTGCTGATTGGCGGGACGACGTGCGGCAAGCCCTACGGGTTTTATCCGACTGACAATTGCGGCCAGACTTACTTTTCGGTCCAGTTCAAGGGTGTCAATGAGAAGGGCTTTGGCGATTATGCGGATGGTTTTGCCGCCGTGAACGCAAGCTCGGCTTTTCCCGTCAAGATCCCGGGTTGCTCTGTTGCCGACGACTTCGACCGTGAACTTGGCGTGGCAAGCGAAGGGATGCTGGCCGCAGCCCTGGCATATCGCGCCAGCGGAACGTGTCCGGCACCCTCGGGTGCTGGCCTGGTTCCGGCGTCCACGGTCCGCACCGGGGAGAACGCCATAGCGACCTCCGCCCTGCCGCTTGCCGCCGAGATCCTCCGCAACAACCGCGATATGCGCGCGCCCCCGAGCCGGACGCCGGCGCCATGAGCCGCGCCCTCATCCTCTCTGCGGCGACCGGCGCGATCATTCTTGCGGGTTGTCATTCACTTGGCGGGCCGGCGCCGGCGCTCCTCACCAGCAATGACGCTGCGGCAATGGCCGGCCTTCAGGCGGCGCTCGCCGAGGCCATGGGGCAGGCCCAAGTCGTGCTTGGACCGGGGGATCCGACGCAATCGCCGAATATATCCGTGCTGCCGCAGCCCGCCGGGCCGCTTGAGGATCGCAGTCTTGTCCTCCCGACGCGGTTCCGGCTGGAGATCGAATGGGGACAATGCTTTGTCGTCCGAGACGATGGCGGGGTACGCAAGCGGATCGAGGGCGTGGGCTGCAGGCCTGCCTAGCGTTACCATGCGGTTCGGATGTATGAGCTGCGTCCAGATTCATCTGCTTCGGGCCTTGAACCCGCTGGAGACGCGTAATGACCACCCTGATCGGGCCTCGCCCTGGCACACCCGCGCCCCTCGAAATCGATTTTCCGGTTGCCGCCGGCCTTTGTGATTTCTCGAAACTGAAAGACCTCGATCTTCGTGGGGCAGACCTCGACCTGTTTCCGGGCGACCGCCGGGCGCGGGCGGATATCCGCGTGGTCGCCGCCATGTCGGGCGGGGTTGATTCGTCCGTCGTTGCGGCGCTGCTGAAGTATGCCGGCTACGACGTCGTCGGCGTGACGCTACAGCTCTATGATCACGGTGCGGCGCTGAAGAAGCAGGGCGCGTGCTGTGCCGGGCAGGATATCCACGACGCGCGCCGTGTCGCGGAAGCCCTCGGCATTCCGCACTACGTCCTCGATTATGAAAGCCGCTTCCGTGAGCAGGTCATGGAAGACTTCGCGGACACATACCTCAAGGGTTCGACGCCCATTCCCTGCGTTCGCTGCAACCAGACCGTGAAGTTCTCGGACCTGCTTGCGACGGCGCGCGATCTTGGAGCCGACGCAATGGCGACGGGTCACTACATCCGGCGTACCATCGGCGGTGATGGACGTGCGGAGCTGTCACGTGCGGCGGATCCCGATCGCGACCAGAGCTACTTCCTGTTCGCGACGACGCGCGATCAGCTGGAGTTCCTGCGCTTCCCGCTCGGTGGCATGAAGAAGCCTGATGTGCGGCGGACAGCCGCGGCACTTGGGCTGCAGGTCGCAGCAAAGCCCGATAGTCAGGATATCTGCTTCGTGCCGGCCGGCAAGTATGCGGACATCGTTCAGAAACTGCGCCCGGGAGCGTCGGCGCCGGGCAAGATCGTGCACATGGATGGTCGCGTGATGGGTCAGCATGAAGGCGTGATCCGCTACACGATCGGGCAACGTCGCGGGCTTGGAGTTGCTACCGGCGAACCTCTCTTCGTGGTGAAGATTGACGCACCGAACCGGCGCGTGATCGTGGGACCACGTGAGGCGCTGCTGACATCTGCGCTGGCGATCGGCGAGAGCAACTGGCTGGGCGAAGGCTCTCTGACTGATGCCTGCGCGAACGGCATGCCTGCGCTGGCGAGGGTGCGGTCGACGCGGGCGCCGGTGCCGGGGCGCATGGCGCTTGTGGACGGACTGCCGGGATTTCTGTTCGAAACGCCGGAAGAAGGCGTGGCGCCCGGCCAGGCCTGCGTGCTGTACGCGGCGCCGGATGGACGGCACGTGCTGGGCGGGGGGTTTATCGCGAGGAGCGTGAGCGCCGGTGGTTTGGACGGCTAATGGCTTGCGCCGGCGCGCAAGTGCGTTTCGCAGGCAATTTGCCCAAGACTTCTGCAAAGTCGCAGTTGATCTCAAGCTGACGCGCTGGTCTTGTTGGTCTGACCGGACAGGGGGATGCGCATGCACCTGCGTGTTGATCGGATAGAGTCAGACAACGAGTCGACACTCGGCAGGTTATATGTCGACGGAAGGTTTCAGTGCTGGACGCTGGAAGACCAGTACCGCACCGGCCCGAAGGTAAAGGGCGAGACCCGGATTCCGGCGGGCGCTTATCAGGTGCGCTTTCGCACTGAAGGTGGGTTTCATGCGCAGTAT
>JBMOGP010000267.1:0-4486 GCA_049318285.1 Hyphomonadaceae bacterium | reverse complement strand
AGGGCCCACAACACCAGCATCATGTCCATCACATCGGCTCCCTCTGCAGACCGACAATGAGCTTGACATTGCGCTCAGTCAATATCAAAGTGATATCACTTCGATATTGCAGGAGGGACGTAATGACTGTCGTGAGCCACAAGAAAACCGTCGAGAAGATCGCCCACACGGGAAGCGGCGGCTTCCTGCTGATTCTCGGGCTCGCTGCCTTCCTCGCCGCCGCCTGGCTCTTCTTCCAGGGCATCATGACCAGCGAAAGCGGTGGCGATGGCCTTATGGTGCTGACCTATATCATCGGCGCGATCGTCGTCCTGCTCGCGGCCATCCTGCTGGTGTCAGGCCTCTACACGCTGCAGCAGAACGAAAGCGCGGCGATAACCCTCTTCGGCAACTACAAGGGCACCGACAAGCGCCCCGGCCTGCGCTGGGTCATCCCCTGGTACTCGCGCAAGAAAATCTCCCTGCGCGTGCGCAACGTCACCTCGCAGACCCTGAAAGTGAACGACAAGAAGGGCAACCCGATCGAGATCGCCGCCGTCATCGTCTGGCGCGTGGTCGACACGGCCCAGGCATTCTTCGACGTCGACAACTACGAGACCTTCGTCAACATCCAGATCGAAACCTCGCTGCGCGAGATCACCTCGCACTTTGCCTATGACCATGGCGAGGGCGACGAGCCCACCCTTCGCGCCGATGGCGTCAAGGTCGGCGAAATGCTGCAGGCCCGCCTGCAGGAGCGTGTCTCCATCGCGGGTCTTGCCGTCGACGAAGCCCGCCTCTCGCACCTGGCCTACGCACCCGAGATCGCCTCTTCCATGCTGCGCCGCCAGCAGGCCGAAGCCGTCCTCGAGGCCCGCGCCAAGATCGTGCACGGCGCCGTCTCGATGGTGGAAAGCGCGCTGCAACAGCTCTCGGAGCGCGACATCGTCGTCCTCGACGACGAACGCAAGGCGGCGATGGTATCCAACCTCCTGGTCGTGCTCTGCGCCGACCGCGAGGCCCAGCCAATCGTCAATGCGGGCTCTCTCTACTAGACCCCACACCAGACAGGCGAGATCATGCCATCGTCCGGCAAGAAAGCATTTCCACTGCGGCTCGATCCGGCGCTCCACGCCGCGATCGAGCACCTTGCCGCGCAGGAGCTCCGCTCCGTCAATGCCGAGATAGGGTTTCTGCTGCGTGAGGCGCTCAAGAGGAGGGGCGTAAGGCCCGAAGACCTTCCCAAGCCACCGGCTTCACCGCCCGGGGCCGAATAGCCCCAGGCCGCACGGCTCGGCCTCCGGGGGCTCACCGATGCGCCGCATGCCGCCGCTCATGATCCAGCAGCCACTGCTTGCGCCACAGCCCGCCGGCATAGCCCGTAAGCTGGCCGTCGGCGCCGATCACGCGATGGCAGGGCAGGATGATCGCACAGCGGTTCAGCCTGTTTGCGTTGGCCACGGCACGCACAGCGCTCGGCCGCCCGATACGCTGCGCCATCTCCTGATAGGACCGCGTCAGGCCCGGCGGCACACGTCGCAACTCATCCCACACCTGGTTCTGGAATTCCGTGCCCGCGGCCGCAATGCGCGATGTGAATGTGAGCGACCTGCCGGCAAAATAGTCCGCCACCTCTTTTCGGATCAGCTTCAGCGCCCTGGTCTCGCCGGGAAGGACAGTCGCGTTGAACTGCCGGCGATACCGCTCGGTATGCTCCTGTAACTTCTTCCGCTCCCCGAACTCCAGCATGTGAAGATGCGTCTCGTCGGCAATCGCCAGCATCGGTCCCAGCGGCGTGTCGATCCAGTCCATCGCGAATGCCTTCGCTGCCCGCGCGCGGTTGGGCGCCTCGCCAAAAGCCCTCGCGAAAGCCTCGCGAAATCCGCTGCCGGATTCAAACCCCGCATCCAGCTGCGCTTCGATCACGGCCTCGCCCTTGCGGATGGTGTTGAACGCCAGCCCCAGCCGCCGCGCACGAACATACTGCGAAAAACTCATGCCGAACCGGCGCTGGAAATGCCGCCGCGCCGTCGCCGGCGCGATGCCCATGTCGCGCAGGTCCTCCTCGCTCCACTTGCGTGAAGGATCCTCCTCCACCAGCCGCAACAGCCTGTCGATCAGAACCCCCGGCGCGTTGGGGTCATCGAGCGGCCGGCACCGCTTGCACGGCCTGAACCCCGCCGCCAGCGCCTCGTCCGGCGAGCCATAGAAAGTGATATTCCGGGACAAAGGCGTACGGGCAGGGCAGACCGGCCGGCAGAAGATCCCCGTCGTCTTTACCCCGACATAGATCACCCCATCCATCTCCGGATCGCGGCGAAGGATGTGCGCGTACAAGGTCGCGTGGTCGGGAAGGCGCTTCAGCATGGCGGCCAGTCCAGGATCATTGATTGTAGACCAACGATAGCCCCGCCGTCAGGCCATGCAGCCGGAAAAACGACACGATGCTTTCCTGCAGTCGCCGCCATGTGCAGGCGCATGCGATAGGCCTGATTAGGCGCGATTGCCGTCATTTCTGGCGCGGCCTCGGATCAAGGCTGTTCTGCCAAAACCGCTCATCCGATCGCTCGCAGAGACACCAGCAACTGACCAGACCGAAACTGGAAGCGCAATCCAGCGTCAGCCGGGGCCAGCGCTAGGGGGTCGCCACGGTCTTGCGAAGCAGAACGAGGTTGTCGATCCTGATGTTGCCGGACCAGACGAACTTGCCGTCGCCAAACTCCCTCTCGAACCTGGTATAAGCCTCCTTCGGTCCGAACTGGTCACGCGTATAGACCTTCGCCGCCGGCCAGCCCGCGTCGCTGAATTCAGGGGCCGCCCAGTCTGCAGGTTCGGCAAAGTGCACAGCCTGGCACGTCGCAGCGCGAGCAGGGGTGGCGCATGCCGGCTTGATGGAACAGGCGCTGCTGTCGCGGGCCCCGAGCGGGCTGATCTTCAGGCATGTCAGATTGTCCAGTGGGGCGAGATAGAATGTCTCGGCCTTCCAGCTTTCGTCGGTCAGGGTCCCATCGCTGAAATGCGCAACAATGCCGCCATCCCCGACATTGTACCGCCCGTACTCCATGCCGATGCCAAGGTGCTCCTCCCAGTCGACGGCGCGGAGCGCATAGGTGATGGGATACTTCGCCCTGAACCGACAGGCGGTTGAATTGAACGGGGTGAAGGCGATCGGATCGCGGCAGACGAACGTCCCATTCACATAGAGCTCGAAGTAATTGTCCCCATGGATCAGCGCGGTGATCTCCACGCCATCAGGGTCGATGACAACCGTTTGAAGTTGCGCGGCGTAGCTGGCGTTGACGCCGCCGCCCGTGCAGTCGTTGAAAAGGTCGGTCCCGGTATCGCCGGGATTAACTGCCGCAGGCGCCGCCCACGTCCCACCATCGTCATCGACGACCATGCCGACACGGGCTTCAACAAACTGGGTTCCCGGAGCGTTGCATTTCGTTGGCGATGAAGCGTTCATGCCAGAGGCGGCGAGGCCAGTGGAAACATGACCGCCGGCAGCGGCAATTGCTTGCCGGGCGGCCGCCAATTCGCTTGCAGAAGCGGGCTGTGGCGCTTGCGCGGCGCCATCCCCGCAGGCGGAGACCACAGTACAAATTGCAAATGCCAGGGCCGCGCAATTCTTCACTGGATTTCCCTCCTGAACCGGCCGGTATGACCAACAGCGTCATGTCTATCTGGGCTATCGCCGGACGCGGCGCCACAAATGTCTCAGTACCCCGAGCGGTTGTACCGAATTGTACGAAGCATCGGAAACGGGTCTGCAAACCGAGCAGACGATAGCGCGCTGTCTGGCAAGGGATGCTCGAGCCCATCAGGCGACCACGATCGCCGCAACGGGCCATGACAGCCCGAGCGCTCATGTTGTAGCGGCCGACTGCGCCGCTCAACAGCTGCCCTTCGCAAAGGCCGGGTCAGTAAGGCGGGAGCCTTCACAAAGGCGGTCATCCCAGGTTCGCTCAGCGTGGCATACGATCGCGAGATGGGACCGGGCGATCCTGCCGCCATATCCTGGTGCTAGCCAGGCGTAGCTGGCTGCCAGTCTGACTTGCGGATTTCAAAGACCACATGTCCATGGGCTTTTCCGGCGATTTCACGAGGAACGAGCGCGGCGCGGCGGATGCCGCCGATCTTCTCCATGGCCCGCTGTGAAATCCAGTTCTCCTCGCCAACAAAGAAGATGACCGTGTCGAGGAAGGTGAAGGCGTGGTCGAGCATAAGGCGCTTGATCTCGCCGTTGTAGCTGCCGCCCCAGTAAGCCTTCGCCAGAAACGTCCAGCCGATCTCAATTTCCCGCTTTTCCGCGTCGTAGCCATGGTAACGGCTGGATCCAATCACCTTCCCTGTGGCGCGATCCACGAATGAGAAACCAGAACCGCTTGCCAGGGCGCCGTCAAAGAACTGCCTGAACTCGGCCTCCTTGTAGCGGTCGCTCGCCGGATGAACCGCCCACACCTCAGGATCGGACCCGGCCGCAAACATCTGGCTCCAGTCAGCTTCG
>JBMOGP010000266.1:0-4487 GCA_049318285.1 Hyphomonadaceae bacterium | reverse complement strand
TGATGTCCTTGCCTTCAGCAAGCTCGGTGAGCGCAGGGACAAGTTCGTCTTCGTCATCGACGCGGCCGCCCGGGAAGACGTATTTGTTCGGCATGAAGTCATGCCCTTCGGACCGGCACCCCATCAGGATGCGCGGGCCGTCCGATGTCTGTCGGTAGAGGATCAGTGTGGCTGCATCGCGCGGCGTCGCAGGATCAGCGACCAGACGAGCGGGGTCTTCGCGAAGCAGGTCATCTTCGCTGAGACTTCTGGCGGCGGCTGCCTTTGCGGCAGCCACCTGCGCGGGATCATCATCGGGATCAAACGGCCTGGTCATGCTTTTGAGTTGGACCCGTCCGGGGATGCAGTCAACGGCGGTGCGGCCTGGCCGGCCTATCTGCCTTTGCGCTTCTTGTTCTTGCCATAGCTGGGCTTGCCCTTGCCGCCTCCCCCGGGCTGAGCCGCGTGACGGATGCCGGGCGGGCGACCGCCGCCATCGGCCGGGCGTTTGCGAGCCGGACCCGAGCGCTCGAAGCGTGCTTCACGCTCTGGCATCCTCAGGTCCTTCCGGCGGGGGCGCGGGGGCGACTGCATGGAGAACAGCAGGCCGCCATTGACCGGCGTCGCCTCCATGAGTTTCACCTGCACATTCATGCCCATCTCGTAACGCTGGCCGGACCGCTGAGCGACCAGCGCCGCGCTGCGGTCATCGTGGACCCAGTATTCGTCGGACAGGCGCGAAGCGGGAATGAACCCGTCCGCGCCATTCTCGGCAAGGCGGACGAACAGGCCTGCACGCGTCACGCCTGCGATGCGGGCATCGAAGATCGCACCGACCCGGTCGGCCATGTAGATCGCGAGATAACGGTCCGTCGCCTCGCGTTCGGCCGCCATGGAGCGGCGCTCGGTCATGGTGACGTGCTCTGCCATTTCTTCCAGCCGCACCGCATCATTGTCCGACATGCCGTCCTGTCCAAGGCCAAGGGCGCGGATCAGGGCGCGGTGGACGATGAGATCGGAGTAGCGGCGGATTGGCGAGGTGAAGTGCGCGTACTTCAGGAGGTTGAGCCCGAAGTGGCCGAGATTCTCGTGCGCGTAGCGGGCCTGCGCCTGCGTTCGCAGGACCATCTCGTTGACGAGGTGCTCGTTTTCGGAAGCGCGCACTTCAGCGAGAAGCCGGTTGAAACGCTGGCCGGTGATCGTCTCGCCGCGCGTCCACTTCAGGCCGATGGTCGGCAGGAAATTTGCGAGTGTGTTGACCTTCTCCTCGCTTGGCTCTTCGTGCACCCGGTAGACGAGCGGCGTTCGGTTGTGCTCGAGCGTTTCGGCGGCGCAGACGTTTGCCTGGATCATGAACTCTTCGATCAGGCGGTGTGCGTCGAAACGCTCGCGCAGGCTGATCGAGGCGATCTTGCCGTCCTCGCCGATGCGCACGCGACGCTCCGGAAGGTCGAGGTCGAGCGGCGCCCGCTGGTCGCGCGCTTTCGAGACAGTACGGTATGCGGCCCATAGCGGCTTGAGCACCTGCTCCAGCAGCGGCTGGGTCTTGTCGTCGGGGTTGCCGTCGATCGCGTCCTGCGCCTGGCGGTAGGACAATTTTGCTGCTGACCGCATCTTGCCGCGGATGAAGCGATGCTTCGTCTTGTGGCCGCCGGAATTGAAGAAGATCTCGACTGCAAATGTCTCGCGCAGCTCGCCTTCCTTCAGCGAGCAGAGGTCCGCCGACAGGTGTTCTGGCAGCATGGGCGAGACGCGGTCCGGGAAATAGGTTGAGTTCCCGCGCCGATAGGCTTCGCGATCCAGCGCCGTGCCGACGCGCACATAGGCGGCGACATCGGCGATGGCCACGATGACGCGCCATCCGCCATGGCCGTCGGCCTCTGCATAGACCGCGTCGTCATGGTCGCGTGCGTCTTCAGGATCGATGGTGATCAGCGGAATGCGGGTGAGGTCCTCGCGGGGGGACTGAGCGGGCCTGGCCTTGCTGGCCTCCTCGATCACCTGTTCAGGGAATTCATCCGGCACGCCGTGCGTATGCATCGCGATGATCGAGGCGGCGCGTGGGTCGTCAAGCCGACCGATGACTTCGACGACGCTGGCCCTGCGCGGGCCATAGCCACGGGCGGGGCGCGCCTGAATGCGCACGATGTCACCATCCTGCGCGTTGCGGGCATCGCCCTTCTCGATGATGAATTCGGACTTTTCTTTCCGAGAGGTCGGCTCCACGGTCCCGCCATATCGGTTGGCGCGATAGACACCGAGCAGCGAGGTTTCGGGCGCCGCGTCGATCTTCTTGATCGCACGCGCCTTCCAGACGCCATCGCGGCTCTTCTCTATCTTGCAGAGCGCGCGTTCGCCAATGCCGAGTGCGAGCGGTTTGCCTCCCTTGCGGTGATTGGCGCCTGAGGGGCCGGCAAAGATGATGTCGGGTCCGAACGGGCCGTCCTTGCCCAGGGCGCGTCCGATCAGTTCGCCATCGCGATCGATGCGCTCGAAGCGAACGATGCCAGTGGGCGGGGGCTGTTCGGCCGGCGAGAAGGCCCGTTTCGCTGTGCGCACAAGCGCGCCTTCGGCTTCCAGCTCGTTCAGGATGCGGCGCAGCTCGGGTTTATGCTCTGTTGGAACATCGAGGCCGCGCGCGATATCGCGCTTGGCGCCGTGGGTCGGGTTATTCGCGAGATAGTCAAGAACGGTCTCGCGGGTGGGCGGCCCCTCTGTCGGGGCAGTCCTGGGTAGTTTTTGGGGGGGTCGAGGCGCCCGGCTCATGCTTCCGCTTTTGTCGCCTTCGCGCTTTTTGCTTTTGCCGGGGCCTTTTTGGCCGCGGGCTTCTTGGTCGTCGTTGATTTCGGTTCTCCAGTGGATTTGGCGGCAGCCTTCCCGGCTGGCGCCTTGGCCGCGGCCTTCTTGGCGGGCTTCTTGCCTTTCATCTTGGTCGAGGGGGCTGCGGCTGCGCGGGCGTCGACCAGCTCGATCGCCTGTTCAAGCGTGATCGAGACCGGGTCTGCGCCGCGCGGAATGTTTGCGTTGATCGTCCCGTGCTTAAGATAGGGGCCGTAACGGCCGCTGAAAAGGTTGATGGGTTCGCCATCAGGGTGATTGCCCAGCGCCTTGAGTGGGGCGATGGCTGCGCCGCGGCCACGTCCGGCGCCCTTGCCGGCGCGTTTTTCCGCGATCAGCGTGACGGCGCGGTTGAGCCCGATCTCGAAGAGTTCGCTGACATCCGGCACATTGGCGTAGGTCTTGATGTGCTGCACGTAGGGGCCATAGCGGCCGAGATTGGCGATGATCGGCTCGCCATCCTCCGGGTGCTTGCCCACTTCGCGCGGCAGCGAGAGCAGTTTCAGCGCCTGCTCCAGGTTCAGCTCTGAGACAGGCCAGCCATTCGGGATGGACGAGCGCCGCGGCTTCTCGCCCTTCTCGATCGGGTCAGGCCCGAGCTGTACATAGACGCCGAAACGTCCCGACTTCAGAAGGACCGGCATCCCGTCCTCATTGTTGCCGAGCACCTTGCCGTCTGAGGGAATGTCGCTCTGCTGGTTCGGGTCGCCGCCGAAGGGACGGGTGAAACGGCATTCGGGATAGTTCGAGCATCCGACGAAAGCGCCGAACTTGCCGAGCTTCAGGGACAGCTGTCCTGAGCCGCATGTCGGACACTGGCGCGGTTCAACCGCGTTGCCGTCTGCATCGTTGCGGGGCGGGAATAGGTAAGAGCCGAGCACATCGTTGATCGCATCGATCACATTGGACACGCGCAGTTCGGTCGTCGCGCCGATGGCGGCCGAGAACTCGGTCCAGAAGTCGCGCAGGAAGTCCTTCCACGCCAGCTTCCCGTCGGACACGAGGTCGAGTTTTTCTTCCAGCGAGGCCGTAAAATCGTATTCAACGTAACGGGAGAAGAACTTCTCGAGGAAGATGGTGACCAGCCGGCCCTTGTCTTCCGGAATGAAGCGCTTCTGCTCGAGGCGCACATAGTCGCGGTCGATCAGCGTCGACAGTGTGGAGGCGTAAGTCGACGGACGGCCGATGCCGAGTTCTTCCAGGCGCTTCACCAGCGACGCTTCCGAATAGCGCGGCGGCGGTTCGGTAAAGTGCTGGGTGTGGACGGCTTCGATCAGCTTTGGCGTGTCGCCCCGGTTGATGACCGGAAGCCGGCCGCCATCCTCCTCGTCGTTCTCGTCCTTGCCTTCCTGGTAAAGCGTCAGGAAGCCGTCGAACTTGATGACCTGGCCGGTCGCGCGCAACGTGGCGCGACCATCGGCCGAGGGGATTTCGACCGTGGTCCGTTCGATCTGCGCTGCTTCCATCTGCGAGGCGACGGCGCGCTTCCAGATCAGCTCGTAGAGCCGCGCCATGTCGGGCTCCATCGCGACCTGGCCCGGTCTGCGGTCGAAGTCGGTAGGACGCACCGCTTCGTGGGCTTCCTGCGCGTTCTTGGCTTTCGAGGTGTAGCGGCGCGGACCGTCGGGCAGGTAGTTCTTGCCATAGTTGCGGCCGATGGCGCTGCGAGC